>CAMLNH010000024.1 GCA_946481355.1 uncultured Curvibacter sp. | reverse complement strand
CCGGTGGGGCGATACGTGCTTTGCTTTCGCTGGCACCACCGACGGCCACGGTCATCCGTGATGGAACGGAATCGTCCATTCCGCTCGACGAGGTGCACCAAGGGGATCGGTTGCGAGTTCGGCCGGGTGAAAAGATTCCGGTCGACGGCAAGGTCGTCGAAGGACGAAGCTCGATCGACGAGTCGATGCTCACGGGAGAGCCGCTCCCTGTGGAGAAGACCGTCGGCGAAAGGGTGATCGGCGGTACGGTCAAGAGCTTCGACGCTGCCAAGGCCAAGGGCATGCCCGGCGTGATCGACGTGGTGCAGATCCCCGATGGGGTCGCCGTGGTGGCCGATACCTACTGGCACGCCGTCAGCGCCCGCAAGGCGCTCAGTGTGCAGTGGGACGAGGGGGCGGGCGCGGCGCTGAACAATGCTGGCATCCTGGCCGGCCTGCGCAGCGCGGTGGACAGCGGCAAGGTGCTGGCCATCGGCAAACCCACGGGCAATGTGGCCGAGGCCATGAAGGGCGCGGCCCGCGTCGTGAATGCCGAGTACATCACGCCCATGCAGGCCCACGCCCCGCTGGAGCCCATGAACTTCACGGCCAGCTTCAAGGATGGCAAGATCCTGCTGATCGGCCCCACGCAGTTCCAGCAGGGGGCCCATGGTGCGGTGGCCGGTGCGCTCGGGCTGAAGCCCGAGGACGTGACGCTGCAGACCACCTTCCTGGGCGGGGGCTTCGGCCGGCGCCTGGAGCTGGACTTCGTGATCCAGGCGGCGCAGATCTCCAAGGCCGTGGGCAAACCGGTCAAGCTGCTGTGGACGCGCGAAGACGACATGACGCACGACTACTACCGGCCCATGGGTGTCAACCGGTTGCAGGCCGGGCTCGACGCGCAAGGCAAGCCCGTGGCCCTGCACTTCAAGCTGGCCTCGCAGTCCATCACGCAGCGCGCCTTCGGCCTGCCCAAGGACACACTGGACCCCTTCATGGCCGAGGCGGCGGTGGCGCCCTATGGCATCGCCAACACCCAGCATGACCTGATCATCCACGACACCGGTGTGCGGGTGGGCTACTGGCGCGCGGTGAGCCACAACATGAATGCCTTCGCCAACGAAAGCTTCATGGACGAGCTGGCAGCCCTGGCCGGGCAGGACCCCTACCAGTACCGCATGGCCCTGCTCAAGAACCAGCCACGCTTCGCACACGTGCTCAAGCTCGCGGCCGACAAGGCCGGCTGGGGCAAGCCCCTGCCCCAGGGCCGGGCGCGCGGCATCGCGCTGATGGAGGGCTACGACACCTATATGGCCCAGGTGGCTGAGGTCTCGGTCAAGGATGGTGAGGTCAAGGTACACCGCGTGACCGTGGCGGCCGATCTGGGGCGCATGGTCAACCCGGACACGGTGGAGGCGCAGATCGAATCCAGCATCGCCTTCGGCATGTCGGCCGCGCTCATGGAGGAAATCACCATGGTCCAGGGACGGGTGCAGCAGACCAACTACCATGACTTCCCGGTGGTGCGCATGCATGAGTCACCGAAGATTGATATCGTGCTGGTGCCGAGTACCGAAAAGCCCGGTGGCATCGGCGAGCCGGCCACGGCCCTGGTGGTGCCGGCCATCGCCAATGCGGTGGCGGCTGCCACGGGCAAGCGGGTGCGCAAGCTGCCGCTGACGGCGGAAGCGATCCGCTCCGCGTGAGGCATCGACAAAGAGGAAGAGCATGGAAAGTCTGGATCTGCGGGTGCTGGCCGATGCGCTGGCCTGGAAACGGGCCGGCCGTGCCGTCTCCCTCGTCACGGTGGTGCAGACCTGGGGCAGCGCGCCGCGCCCGCCCGGAGCCCTGCTGGCCGTGCGAGAGGACGGCGTGGTCAGTGGCTCGGTCTCGGGCGGTTGTGTCGAGGACGACCTGATCGCACGCGCCAAGGCGGCGCTGACAGCCGGGGCTCAGGACCTGGCGGCGGCCCGGCCCGCGCTCATCGTCTACGGCGTGGACCCCGACGAGGCCGCGCGTTTCGGCCTGCCCTGCGGTGGCACCCTGCGCCTGGTGCAGGAGCCGCTGCAGGACACGGCCTGGATCGCGCAGCTGCTGGCCCACACGGCCGAACACCGGCTCGTGGCGCGCACCCTGGACATGGCGAGCGGTGCCGTGACGCTGGGCGACGCCGTGCGCGGTCAGGACTTGGTCTTTGATGAACAGCGGCTCACCACGGTCTTCGGGCCGCGCTGGCGCCTGCTGCTGATCGGCGCAGGCCAGCTCTCGCAGGCCGTGGCGCAGATGGCTGGCCTGCTGGACTTCGAGGTGCTGGTCTGCGACCCGCGCGAGGCGTACACCATGGACCTGCCGGGTGTACAACGCGTGCCAGGTATGCCTGACGACGTGGTGCGTGAGCTGCTACCCGATGCGCACACCGCCATCGTTGCGCTCACGCACGACCCCAAGCTCGACGACATGGCCCTGCTGGAGGCGCTCAAGTCGGCGGCCTTCTACGTGGGCGCACTCGGTTCGCGTCGTAACCAGGCCGCGCGCAAGCAGCGCCTGGCCGAGCATTTCGACCTCAGTGCCGAGGAGCTGGCCCGCCTGCACGGGCCGGTGGGGCTGGCCATCGCCGCGCGCACACCGGCCGAGATCGCCGTGGCCATCCTGGCCGAGATCGTGCAGGTCAAGAACGCGGCCAGCGCACGCATGAACGTCACGCCCGGTTGCACCACGACGGCATGACCCCGACGATCCTGGTACTGGCTTCAGGTCGCGGCGAACGCTTTCTCGCCGCAGGCGGCGCCACACACAAACTGCAGGCCCTGCTGGGCGACCAGACCGTGCTGGCGCACACGCTGGATGCTGTGCGCGCCAGCGGCCTGCCCTGGCATCTGGAAGAGGCGTCCCATCCGGGCATGGGCGACAGCATCGCCGCCGCCGTGCGTGCCACAGCCCATGCCGAGGGCTGGCTGATCCTGCCGGCGGATCTGCCGCTGGTGCTGCCCGAAACCTTGCGCCTGGTTGCCGCAGCGCCGGAGGCGCAGACCGTGGTGCGCCCGGTCTACCAGGGCCGTCAGGGCCATCCCGTGCGTTTTGCCCGTACCTGCGCAGAAGCGCTGATGGCCCTGGGCGGCGTGTCCGGCGCGGCGGCCGTGGTGCGCCGTCACCGGCTCTGGACCGTGGAGGTGGACGACCCCGGCTGCGTCACCGACATCGACACGCCCGAGGATCTGGCGCAGGCCCGCGAGCTGCTGCGCGCACGCACGGGGCGCTGAGCGCTCAGCGTGCGTGGGCCAGCAGGGCCTCCAGCGCCTTGTCGCGGATGCCGTGCGTGCGCAGGCTGTCGTAGGTCTGGCGCGCGTAGTCGTGCGTGCTGCCGTAGCGGCCGCGCGCATGGCTGAAGATGTGGCGGTACTGGTCCGGGCTCAGCGAGCCGGTGTAGTTGGGGCTGCGCCGCGAGAGCGTGAATGCCAGGGCGCTGACCGGGCCATGCGGCGTCTCGCAGCGCAGCCAGCGCGGGTCGTAGACGCCGGTGGGCATCTCGCGTTCCCACAGCGTGTGCAGCACTTCGCGCACCTGCGTCTGCCGCACGCGGAACACCATGCCATGGCAGCTGCCTCCCGTGAGCAGCGCGAAGACCAGGCCAGGGAGCTCGGGCGTGCCGCGGTTCACACGACTCCACATCTTGAGCGCGCGGTGCCAGCCACGCACATGGGCGGGGCGACGTTCCTCGTAGTCGAAGTCGGGCCGCCAGATCAGCGAGGCGTAGCCGAAGACCCAAAGGTCGCCGTGGCCGCCCCATTGCTGTAGCGTGGCGTGCAGCATGGGCGCAGGATCGCGCAAGGGGCGAGGCAGGGAAAACTGGGGGTTCACAGGGCGCTGAAAAGACTGTGGCTGTGGCGGGTGGCGGTCAGCCACGCGTCCAGCGGCTGGGGGCGAGCATAAAGGAAACCCTGCAGAGCGTCGCAGCCATGGGCCGTGAGGAAGCCGGCCTGCGCGCGTGTCTCCACGCCCTCGGCCACGACCTTGAGGCTCAGATGGCGGGCCATGGAGAGGATCATGGCGACGATGGCAGTGTCGTTCGGATCCTGCGGTGTGTCCTGGATGAAGCTGCGGTCGATCTTGAGTTCGTGCAGGGGCAGGCGCTTGAGGTAGGCCAGGCTGGAGTAGCCGGTGCCGAAGTCGTCGATGGAAAAGCGGATGCCGCGCGCGGCCAGGGCCTGCATGCGCTGGATGGTGCGCTCCAGATTGTCCAGCAGCAGGCCTTCGGTGACTTCGAAGACCAGCAGCGTCGCGTCGGCCTGGTGGTGGTCGAGGATGGCCAGGGTTCGCTCGACGAAATCGCCCTGGCGGAACTGGCGCGGGCTGACGTTGATGGAGACGGGCAGCGCATGCCCCGCGGCGCGCAGCTGCTGCTGGATGTGACAGGCCTGCGCCAGTACCCAGTCGCCCAGGCGCAGGATGAGCTGGCCCTCCTCGGCGATCGGGATGAAGCGTGCCGGCGGGATGGTGCCCAGCGTGGGGTGGGTCCAGCGCAGCAACAGCTCGACGCCGACCACGGTGCCGTCGGCATCCACCTGCGACTGCAGGTGCAGGGCCAGCTGATTCTGCTCGATGGCGCGAGCCAGCTCGTGTTCGAGCACGAGCTGGGCTTCCACCTCCTGCTGCATGGCAGCTTCAAAGTAGGCGATGCGATGGCGCCCGGCCGCCTTGGCCCGGTACATGGCGGTATCGGCGTCACGCAGCAACTCCTCGGCGGTCTGTGCGGTGCCCCCGAGCACCACGACACCGATGCTGGCGTGGGCGGCATAGGGCTGGCCGTCGACGATGAAAGGCTGCTCGAAGGCTTCGCGTACCTTGCTGGCGATCACGCCGGCCTTGCGTGCATCGCCCTCGGTTTCGGTTGCCCCATGGAGGGCGAGGACCACGAATTCGTCGCCGCCCAGACGGGCCACCGTGTCGTCCTCGCGCATCAGGCCACTGAGGCGTTGCGCCACGGCGATCAGCAGTGCATCGCCAGCCGCGTGGCCGCGTGCGTCGTTGATGTTCTTGAAGCGGTCCAGGTCCAGGTAGAGCAGGGTGGCGCCCCGGGTCTTGCGGCGTGCGCCGGCCTGGGCATGGGCCAGCCGGTCCATGAGCAGGCGGCGGTTGGGCAGGCCGGTGAGCTCGTCGTAGTAGGCCAGGCGGTTGAGCGCATCGGCCGTGCGCTGCAGTTCGGCGTTGACGCGCTGCAGATCTTCCTGGCCTTGCTGGAGCGATGCGGTGATGACCCGCTGACGCTCCAGCGAGCGTTCGAGCTGCTGCAGCAGAACGGCACAGGAGATCGTGATGATGGTGTTGATGAACAGGAAGTTCAGCGTGATGACCACCCACTCCACGAAAGGGCGGGATTCGAAACCGGGCACGTGCAGGTCGGTGTTGCCCAGGTAGCCCACGGTCATCAGCGTGACAGCATTGACCAGCAGGGCAAACAAGGCGGGACGCAGGCCCAGCAGCAGCGCGGCCATGACCGGAAAGGCCATGAGGTAGATCTGGCTGACCGGCCCGACGATGAAGAGGAACCAGACACCGAGCAGATAGATCAGGGCCAGCAGGTTCCAGGTGCGCACGCGGTAGGAGAGACGCCGGTACTTCCAGAGCGCCAGCACCCAGGCCAGGGCGGCCAGATCGATCCAGGCGATGCTCCACAGGCCTTGCTGCGTGGCCAGCCAGATGCCGGGAATGGCGGTCAGCGTGCCCAGCACGGCGACGAAGAGCAGGATGGTCGAGAGGATGCGGTGGCGCCAGTCGTGCAGCACCTCAGGCTCGGCCGGCGCCGAAGCCAGGGTGCGCTGGAGCAGGGCAATCACTCTCAAGGTACGGGACCTCGCAGGGGGATGCAACGGGCGGGGCTGCCGGTCGCTGTGCCCATCCTAGCCTGAGTCGGCCACAGGCGGTGGCCGGCGGGGGTGATGCCCCGCTGTCTATGGCGAAAAAGTCACGCGGACCGGCCCGGGCGGGGCTCAGGCGTCGCGCTGGATCAGTTCGATCTTGTAGCCGTCGGGATCGGTGATGAAGGCGATCAGGGTGTTGCCGCCCTTCACCGGACCGGGTTCGCGCGTGATGTTGCCCCCTTGGACCCGGATCTGCTCGCAGGTGGCGTAGATGTCGTCCACGCCCAGGGCGATGTGGCCGTAGGCGCCGCCCATGTCGTAGCGGTCCACGCCGTAGTTGTAGGTCAGCTCGATCTCGGCCTGGTCCGGGTTGCTGTCGTAGCCCACGAAGGCCAGGGAGTATTTCTGCTCGGGTCGGTCGGTGGTGCGCAGGAGCTTCATGCCCATGACACGGGTGTAGAAGTCGACGGCGCGCTGCATGTCGCCGACGCGCAGCATGGTGTGCAGGATTCTCATGCGCGGGATTGTGCCGGAAGTTCAAAAACTAAACATGTTGTGGTGGCATGGGCGTAGAGCGTGCCGTCAGGCCCGACCAGGCGTGCTTCGGCCGTGGCCAGCTGGCGGCCGCAGTGCAGCACCTGGCCCTCGGCGCGCACGCGCGTGACCTTGGCCGGGTGGATGGCCTTGACCAGGTTCACGCCCAGCTCGGCCGTGGTGTAGCCGCGGCCCGGCGGCATCAGGGTGTGCACGGCGCAGCCCAGGGCCGAGTCGAGCAGCGTGGCATACCAGCCGCCATGGATGCCGCCCATGGGATTGAGGTGGTCCGGGCCGGGGCGTCCCTGGAAGACAGCGCGGCCTTCGGAGACCTCCAGCAGCTGGAAGTCCAGCGTTTTGGCGATGGGCGGGAAAGGCAGCTCACCGCGCAACATGGCTTGCATGAGCTCCAGGCCGCTTTTGCCGGCCACCTGATCGGGGCGCGAGACACCGACACCGACACCGGCATTGATGCGGGCCAGGACGGTTTCTTCCTGGGCCAGCCAGGCGTCGAGTTGGGAGGGGGCGCTCATGGTTGAACCCCCGTGCTGCGCACGGCGGTGCGAGCTTGCTTGAAGCGGTTCTGCGCTGCGCTCATAGGCATCCTTGGAACAGGGTTGAAAACGGATGGATGGTATTGTAGTTGCAATAGTTGCATATACAATCATTTGATATGAATGCCGCAAGCTCGCTCCCCGCACGCCCCCAGGGCTGCACCAACCTCAAGCTGCGCCAGCTCGGGCGCCGCGTGACGAGTCACTACGACGCGGAGCTGGCCAAGACCGGGCTGCGGGTGACGCAGTACTCACTGCTGTCCCATGTGGTCAAGCTCGGACCGCTGCGTCCGGTGGACCTGGCGGCGGCCATGCGCATGAGTGCCTCCACGCTGTCGCGCAATCTGCAACCCCTGGTGGCCCAGGGCCTGCTGGAGACCCAGCCTGGTGAGGATGCGCGCAGTCGCCTGGTGCTCGCCACCGAGGCAGGGCAGCTCAGGCGTGCCGAGGCGCAGCGCCGCTGGCGCACGGCGCAGGAGCAGCTCAACCAGATCCTGGGCGTGGAGCGCGTGCTGGCGCTGCATACCCTGATGGACGAGGCGCTGGAACTGCTGGCGGCCGATGAAACCGGAGAAGACGATGTCTGAGACACCAACGAAGCGCAGCGATGTGCGCGTGTGGGCGCTGTGGCTGGTCCTGCTGGCCGCAGGTGGAACCTTTGCGCTGACCATGGGCGTGCGTCAGACCATGGGCCTGTTCATGAGTGCGCTCAACACCTCGACGGGTCTGGGCGTGGGCAGCATCAGTCTGGCCTTCGCCTTCGGGCAGCTCTGGTGGGGGTTGACCCAGCCTTTCGCGGGCGCGCTGGCCGACCGCGTGGGCGCCGGGCGCGTGCTGCTGCTCGGTGCCACGCTCGTAGCGCTGGGCACCTTCATCACGCCCTATATGACATCGACGGCCGGGCTCATCCTGGCCATCGGCGTGCTTGCGGCCGGTGGTGCGGGCATGGCCGGCCCGGCGGTGCTCATGGCCGCCGCCGCGCGCCTGACGCCGCCCGAGAAGCGAGGCCTGGCCAGTGGCATCGTCAACGCGGGCGGCTCTTTCGGGCAGTTCCTCATGGCGCCCATCGCCGCGGCGCTCATGGCCGGTGCGGGCTGGTCCGTGGCCATGCAGATCATGGGCCTGCTGGTCCTGCTGGCCCTGCCGGCGGCCTATGTGCTGCAAGGGCATGCGGGGCAGAACGCCGCGTCCGGCGTCGGGAAAAAGCTCAGCACGGGAGAGGCGATACGCCAGGCCCTGCGCACGCCGAGCTATCTGATGCTGGCGGCGGGCTTCTTCGTCTGCGGCTTCCACGTGGCTTTCCTGGCAACGCACTTGCCGGGTGTGGTGGCCCTGTGCGGCCTGCCCACGGAGTGGGGTGCCTGGTCGCTGGCTTTGCTCGGCCTCTTCAACATCGTGGGCAGCGTGGCCATGGGCTGGGCGGTGGGCCGCTGGCGCATGAAGTCTCTCTTGTCCCTGGTTTACGCCGCACGTGCGCTGGCCGTGCTCGTCTTTGTCTTCGCGCCCAAGACCGGTCCCGTCGTGCTGATCTTTGCCGCGGTGATGGGCCTGACCTTCCTCTCCACTGTGCCGCCCACGGCCGGCCTGGTGGCCAAGTTTTTCGGCATATCGCACATGGCCACGCTGTTCGGTCTGGTCATGCTCTCGCATCAGGTGGGCGGCTTTCTCGGCGCCTGGCTTGGCGGGCAGGTCTTCGACGCGACAGGCAGCTATGACTGGGTCTGGTACATCGACATCGCCCTGGCCGTGGGCGCTGCGCTGATCCATCTGCCCATCGCCGAGAAGCCGCTGCGGTCACGTGCGGCGATGGCCTGATCAGCCTGGGCAGCGGGTAGGATGGCAGGCATGCGTCAATTCACCAAAGTCATCCTCTACACCGACACCGATGGTCGCGCGCGCTTTCGCGAGGAGCAGATTCCTCTGGGCGAGGGCACGCCGCAGTCCATGCTGTCCCAGGTGTTTGCCAGTGGCGGCTACCAGCTGCGCATGAGCCCGGTGGGCTTTCGCAGCAGCTTTCACTGTACGGGCGCGCCGCAGTGGTGCTTCATCCTTCAAGGGCAGATGGAAATCGGCCTGCAGGGCGGGCTCTCACGCGTCTTCGGGCCCGGCCAGCATTTCTACTCGGCCGATCTGCTGCCCGAGGGTGCCACCTTCGACCCGGCCGTGCACGGCCACTGGAGCCGTCAGGTCGGCCCTGACCCGCTGATCACGCTCTTCGTGCGTGCCTGAGCGGCGTGTGGCGCATCAGGCCGACACCGTGTAGTTGAGTGCCATGCGCCCGCCGTCCACGGTGAGGATCTCGCCGGTGATGTAGCCCGCGGCATCGCTCGCCAGCCAGGCCACGGCTTCGGCGATCTCTTCGGGCTCGCCCAGACGTTTCATCGGCGTGCGGCTCAGGATGCGCTTGCGGGCCTCCTCACTGGTCAGCACGGCCTGGGCCGCGAGTTCGGTAGCGATGGTGCCCGGCGCCACCGCGTTGACACGGATGCCTTGGTCGATCAGGGCCAGGGCCATGGCGCGCGTGAGCTGGTTGATGCCGCCCTTGCTGACGTTGTAGCTCGCAATGCTGGGGATGGCCAGCACGCCGTTGACCGAGCTCATGTTGACGATGGCGCCGCGCCCGGCCTGGGCCATGACGCGCGCCACGGCCTGACCCATGAGGAAGGCGCCCTTGAGGTTGACGCGCAGCACGGCGTCGAAGTCCGCCTCGCTCACCTCCAGAAAGTCCGCGGCCTTGAAGATGCCGGCGTTGTTCACCAGCACGTCGATGCGGCCATGCGCCGCGACGGTCTGTGCAATGAGCGCATCGACCTGGGCCTTGTCGCCCACATCGCAATGCACGTAGAGCGCACCGAGTTCAGTGGCCAAGGCCCGCCCCGACGTGTCGGCCACATCGGCCACGATGACCTGCGCACCTTCGCGCGCGAAGCGCCGGGCGCAGGCCGCGCCTATGCCCTGGGCGGCGCCGGTGACGATGCAGACGCGGCCCTGCAGGCCGTAGCGGATGGCGGTGGTATCGGTGCTCATGCGCCGATGCTAGCGCCTGGCACCGTGTCGGCGCCCGCGGGTTTACGCCCACGAAAAACGGCCCCGCAGGGCCGTTTTGCTTCTATTTTCCAGGCACGCTTCAGTGGCTGATGCGGCCGTAGTTGGTGCGCAGCGGATCGACGCCGCCGCCGCCGCCCTTGTCGCCACCCTGACCACCGCCGGAGCGGCCACGGCCACCACCGCCGCCGCCGCCACGACGGCGACCGCCCTGGCTGAGGGCATCGGTGCCGGTGCGCAGCGGATCGGGCTGGCCGCCGTTGCCGCCACCCTGGCCCTGGCCGCGCGGACCGTTGTGGCTGCTGCGCCGCTGTTCGTTGTTGCGACCCTGGCCTTGACCTTGGCCCTGGGGTTTGGCGCCTTGCGGACGGGCTGGTCCCTGGCCACGGGCTTGCCCCTGGCCATTGCCGTTGCGCTGACCCCCACCACCGCTCTTGCCGCCGCGCTCACCCTGGGAGGCCTTGTTGTCACGGATGCGCTGCATCATCTCGCTGCGCGCAGCCTTGGCGGCTGCGGCCATGACTTCGCGGCTCGGCGGCTTGCCGGCGCCGCCCCAGATGGTCTGGCGGCCCATGGCGATGGGCTCGGCGCGCTCGCCCGGTTCGGGGCCGAAGCCCTCGACCACCTGGACCTCGATCTTCTGCTTGGTGAAGCGCTCGATGTCGGCCATGAAGCCTTCTTCGTCCAGGCAGACCAGGTTGACGGCGGCGCCGTCGGCACCGGCGCGGCCGGTACGGCCGATGCGGTGCACATAGTCTTCGCTGACGTTGGGGATCTCGTAGTTCACCACGTGCGGCAGATCATCGATGTCGATGCCGCGTGCGGCGATGTCGGTGGCCACCAGGGCGCGGACCTCCCCGCTCTTGAAGCCGGCCAGGGCCTGGGTGCGGGCACCCTGGCTCTTGTTGCCGTGCAGGGCCATGGCGGTGATGCCATTCTTCTCCAGATATTCGGCCACATTGTTGGCGCCGAACTTGGTGCGCACGAAGACCAGCACCTGGCTCCAATTGTGCTGCTGAATGATGTGGGCCAGCAGGGCTTTCTTCTTGCCGCGGCCCACCGGGTGGATGACCTGGGTGATGCGCTGCACCGTGGTGTTGCGCGGCGTGACCTGCACGCTCTGCGGGTTCCTGAGCAGGCCGTTGGCCAGCTCGCGGATCTCGTCGCTGAAGGTGGCCGAGAACAGCAGGCTTTGCTTGTCCTTGGGCACCAGGGCCAGCACCTTCTTCACGTCGTGGATGAAGCCCATGTCCAGCATGCGGTCGGCTTCGTCGAGCACCAGGGTCTGCACCGTGGACAGGTCCAGGAAACCCTGCTGCTGCAGGTCCAGCAGACGGCCCGGGGTGGCGACCAGGATGTCCACGCCCTTCTTGAGGCGGTTGATCTGCGGGTTCATGCCCACACCACCGAAGACCACGGTGGAGCTCAGCTGCAGGTACTTGCCATAGGTCTGCACCGATTCCTCGACCTGGGCGGCCAGTTCACGCGTGGGGGTGAGGACCAGGGCGCGGATGCCGGTGCCGCCCCATTTGTTCTGGGCGCTGCGGGCCATGGCCAGGCGGTGCAGCAGGGGCAGGGTGAAGGCGGCGGTCTTGCCGGTGCCGGTCTGGGCGCCGCCCAGCAGGTCGTGGCCCTCAAGTACCAGCGGAATGGCCTGGGCCTGGATGGCGGTCGGGGTCTCGTAGCCTTGCTCGCGCACAGCCTTCAGGATGGCGGGAGCCAGTTTCAATTCTTCAAAGTTCATGTGGAAGGCGCCCATCCGGGGCGCAGGGATATCGGCCTGTACAGGTGCTGAAAGCGCCCGGCCAGTCAAAGGCAGATAGGGTTCAAGGGTGGGGCCGGTCGGGCCGCAGACTGCGGTGACGGAACCCCCAGCAGAGATGCTGGTGTTGCGGCCAACTGGAGCGCAACGGATGCGATTGTCTCATGCTTCGGGGTCTCGTGCCGTCCAGGGCATAAATTGTTCGTGAAACGACTTTTATGTGCCATCTCTGGTCATTTATGTCATACCCGTAAGCAAATGTTGCGCACGTGTATGCTGTCCACTCTGCTGCGGAGAAAATGTAACAAGTGGCCGGGGCCCCGCTTCGGCAAAGCATTGTTTTTTCCTCATGAAGAAGTTCCTCTCGCGACGTCTGGGTGTGTCGGATGATCCGACTGCCGAGAAGCCATCCCTGCATGACTGCATCGAGGCGGTGCTGGAGCAGTCCGGCCCGTTGATGGACGATGTGATCAAGGGGCTCGACTTGGCCTTGCACCAGGTCGGGGGGAAGGTTTCCAAGGTCAACCAGCGTGCGCTGAGCCAGCCCATCGTCGATGAACTGCGTCGCCAGGCCGAGGCCGTGCGCGCCACCTTTGGTGTGCAACTGCGCCTGGCCATCTACCGCAGCGGCAGCCATGCCAGCGATCCCGAGGCCCTGGTGCGTTTCGATGACATCCAGCTGCTCGATGAGGGGCAGCTCGAAGCCAATATCGAATTCGCGCTCGCGCAACAGGAAATCCAGTTCGCCACCGACGAGGTGATCCCGCCGCTCAATGCCCTGGTCAGCAGCCTCATGGGCTGGATGTCGGTGCAGGCGCACCTGAACCCGCTGCGCCCCGAGACCTTTGCGCGCGCGCTGCGCGAAACCCTGCTGCAGCACGTACCCAGCGAGCAGGCGCGTACCGCGCTGATCACGCCGGCTGCCGGCATCCTGGGCAACAGCCTGCGCGCGCTCTACAAGGAGCTGGCCGACTGGCTGCGCTCGCAGGGCATCGAGCCCGTGGTGCCGCTGCTGACGGCCTCAGGCGGGGACGCCAGCAGCCGGCCGGTCGAGAACCCCGTGACCCGCACCATGCTCACACTGGACAA
Organism: uncultured Curvibacter sp.; assembly: GCA_946481355.1. Next base: position 1,426 of record CAMLNH010000024.1, on the reverse strand, counting down.
GCTGCGGCGCCTGCTGACCACCGAGATCGAGCTCGGCGGTGGCGCCAGCAAGGGCAAGGACTTCCTGCACACGGTACCGGCCTCGATGGTGGCGATCGAGGACCTGAAGATGGTCGAGCCCATGATCAAGCGTCTGAGCGAACGCGCGCTCAAGGACGCCAAGGTCGTGGCCAAGGGCAAGAGCGGCAATATGAACCGCGAGCTCGGCCAGCAGCTGGGCGAGGAGGTGGTGCGCCTGATGCTGGAGAACCTGGGCAAGGACCAGCGCCTGCTGTTGCCGGTACGCGCCCAGGTCAAGGAACTGGAGCCGCTGCTGCTGAAGCTGGCGCAGAGCGACCCGCGTTTTTTCAGCGACAAGCGTCATCCGGCACGCCAGTTCCTGGACCGCATCACGCACCAGAGCCTGGGCTACAAGACCGAGAACGACGAGCGCTTCCAGCGCTTTCTCAAGATGGTCACCTCGGCTGTGCTCGAACTGCTGGGCAGCGACGGTCACCCCGAGTCCTTCGCCCGGGCGCTGACCATGCTCGATGCCCAGTGGGCACGCGTGGATCTGGAGCTCAAGGCCAGGCAGGATGAGGCGGCGCGTGCCCTCATGCATGCCGAGCAGCGCAACCTGCTGGCGCAGCGTCTGGCAGCCGATTTCCAGGAGCGCATGCGCGACAAGAAGATCCCGGAGTTCATCCAGTCCTTTCTGAGCGGGCCCTGGCCACAGGTGGTGGCCGAATCACAGCTGCGGGCCCATGGCGCCGACGACGCCGATGGCTACCTGGTGCTGGTCGACGATCTGCTCTGGAGCGCACAGGCCAAGCTGGCGCGGCGCAACCGCGCGCGGCTGGTGCAGCTCGTGCCCAATCTGCTGGTCAAGCTGCGCCAGGGGCTGCAGCTCATCGAATACCCGCCCGAGCGCATCCCGCGTTTTCTCGACGATCTGATCGCCTTGCATGAAAAGGCTTTCGAGCCGCCCAAGGTCAAACCGCTCCAGGCCGAGCCGGCTCCGGCGACGCCGCCGGCCAAACCCCTGCAGCCCGGGGTGGTTCCCGAGGAGCTGGGCGGACCGGTCGAAGGTCTGGAAGTGACGGAACTGGCAGGCATGCCCGACGAACTGCCCGAGGAGTTCTCCCAGGACCCGGGGGAGGAGAGCACGGGCTATGGCGTGATCGAGGCGGGCGACGCCGACCAGATCTGGATGGCCGGCCACGAGGCCGACGAGGCTGGCTACCTGCCCGAAGGGGACGTGATGCCCGCCGAAGGCGCGACCGGCGCCCCGCTGTCGAACGCCTGGAACGCGGCCGATCTGGCCATCGGCTGCTGGGTCGAGCTGCAGCTCAAGGGGGAGTGGGTACGGGCCCAGCTCACCTGGGCCAGTCCGCATCGCACGCTCTTCATGTTCATCTCCGGCAAGGGGCTGGCGCACTCCATGTCG
>CAMLNH010000023.1 GCA_946481355.1 uncultured Curvibacter sp. | reverse complement strand
TTCATGGACCGCGCGGAGAGCGTGCTCAGCGCCATCGAGGCCTGCTGTGACCGCATCAATGAGGAGAGCGACGCGGACATCGACAACCAGCGCGTCGGCGGCATGGTGACCCTGGTGTTCCGGGATCGCAGCCAGATCGTGGTGAACCTGCAGAAGCCGTTGCACGAGATCTGGCTGGCTGCGCGTTCCGGCGGTTATCACTATAAGTTCGACGGCCAGTGCTGGATGGACACCAAGGGCCAGGGCGAATTCTTTGCCGGCCTGTCGCGTTATGCCAGCGAACAGGCCGGTGTACCGTTGCAGTTTCGCGCCTGATCAGTTCCTGAACAGGTCGAGGATACGCAGCCTCTCCTCGCCGGGCGGTGGACTTGTCGGTGCTGCCGGAGCCGGGGTCGGGGCAGGCGGCGGGACAGCGGCTGGGGGCGTCACGGACGCCGGCGGCAGTGGCAGGAGCCCGCCGGGCGGGGGCATGACCGCAGGCATGTCGTCCAGGCCCAGAGACAGCACGCCGCCATCCTTGGCGTGTTCGGCATACATCCAGTCGACACCGGCCTGGACCACGCCTTCGGGGGGCGCGAGTTCCAGGATGGGGACATCGCGCAAGGCGTGCTGCATATAGCTGATCCAGACCGGCAGGCTCAGGCCGCCGCCGGTCTCGCGGTCCCCCAGCTTGCGCGGTGTGTCGTAACCGATCCAGGTCACGGCGGCAACGCTGGGGTGGTAACCGGCGAACCAGGCATCCATGGAGTCGTTGGTGGTGCCGGTCTTGCCATAGATGTCGGGGCGCTTCAGGGCCGCCATGGCGCGCGATCCGGTGCCGGTACGCATGACCTCCTGCAACAGGCTGGAAATCACGAAAGCGTTACGGGCCTCAACGGCGCGCATCGACTCATCGGGGGCGACCGGCCTGGCCTGCGCCAGGACCTTGCCCTTCTGTTCGGTGATCTTGCTGATCAGCCAGGGGTTGATGCGGTAACCGCCGTTGGCGAAGGCCGAGTAGCCGACGGCCATTTGCATGGGGGTGACCGAGCCCGCACCGAGCGCCATGGTCAGATAGGGCCGGTGCTTTTCGGCGTCGAACCCGAACTGGCTGATCCACTCCTGCGCGTAGCGGGGGCCGATGGCGTCGAGCACGCGGATCGAGATCATGTTCTTGGACTTGGCCATGCCACGGCGCAGGGGCATGGGGCCTTCGAAGGCGCCGTCGTAATTCTTCGGTTCCCAGGGCTGGCCGCCTGTGAGTTCGGGCTCGAAGAACAGCGGGGCGTCATTGACCACGGTAGCGGGCGTGAAGCCTTTTTCCAGTGCAGCGGAATAGATGAAGGGCTTGAAGCTGGATCCGGGCTGACGCCAGGCCTGGGTGACGTGGTTGAACTTGTTCTTCTCGAAATCGAAACCGCCAACCAGGGCTTTGATGGCGCCGTTGCGCGGGTCGAGCGCCACGAAAGCGCCTTCGACCTCAGGCAACTGCAGGATTTCCCAGTTGTTTTTGGGCGTCTGCATCACGCGGATGATGGCGCCGCGGCGGATCTTGAGCTTGGGCGCGGCGCGGGGCTGCAGGGCGGCCTGGGCGTAGCGCAGGCCGTCGCCGGTGATTTCCAGCGCTTCCCCACCTCTGCGCACGGCCACGACCTTGCGTGCGTTCGCTTCCAGCACCAGGGCGCTGAGCAGGTCGCCGTTGTCGGGGTGCTCGTCCAGCGCGTCATCGATGGCGTCGTCCAGCTCTTCGGCCTTGGCTGGCAGGGAAACGAACTTTTCGGGACCGCGATAGGCTTGGCGACGTTCGTAGTCCATGATGCCCTGGCGCAGGGCCTGGTAGGCCACTTCCTGATCGCCTGAGCGGATCGTGGTCGTGACATTGAGTCCACGCGTGTAGGTTTCCTCGCCGTACTGGGCGAAGATCAGTTGACGGACCATCTCGGCCACGAACTCGGCGTGGCTGCGCGAGGGGCTGCCGGCCGCCGTCGTGTTCCCGCCGGATTTGATCTTGAGTGCCTGCTTCTTGGCGTTCTCCGCTTCTTCGGCTGTGATGAAGCCGTTGTCCAGCATGCGGTCGATGATGTAGAGCTGGCGGCTGCGGGCGCGCTTGGGGTTGCTGATCGGGTTGTAGGCGGATGGCGCCTTGGGCAGGCCGGCCAGCATCGCGGCTTCGGCGATGCTGATCTCTTTGAGCGACTTGCCAAAATAAGTTTCGGCTGCAGCGGCAAAGCCATAGGCCCGGTTGCCCAGGTAGATCTGGTTCATGTAGATTTCGAGGATCTGGTCCTTGGTCAGCAGGTGCTCCAGCTTGAAGGTCAGCAGAATCTCGTAGATCTTGCGTGTGAAGGTTTTTTCCGAGGACAGGTAGACGTTGCGTGCGACCTGCATCGTGATCGTCGAGGCGCCCTGACTCTTGGCCCTGCCCACGTTGGCCAGGCCGGCCCGCACCACCCCGACGTAATCCACTCCACCGTGCTGGAAAAAGCGGGCATCCTCAATGGCCAGCACGGCGTCAGTCAGGACCCGGGGGATGTCCTTGATGGGGGTGAAGTTGCGTCGCTCTTCTCCGAACTCGCCGATCAGGTCGCCCTCGGCAGAGAAGACCCGCAGGGGCAGCTTGGGGCGGTACTCCGAGAGGTCGGAGACGTCCGGCAGGTTGGGGTAGGCCAGGGCCATGGCAATGCCGACGGCCATCAGCAGCGATAGCATTCCGGCCAAGCCCGCGGCGGCACCCAGCAGGGCCAGCCGCAGGGCCGGGTGCAGCCGGCCCAAGCGCGAGGTCTTCATGCCGGCAGCAGCCGAGGGGTGTTCGGAATCAGGAGGGGAGTCAGGCGGCATAAATACCTTGTAAGGGCGCGTCGCCATTATAAAAATTCACGGTGCCTCGACTTCGCGTCAGACCGATATCGAATGGTTGCCTGCTGTTCTGTCTGTCCTGCTGGGTGTCGGCACCTGTTGCAATCGCATACAAAACGTCTGCTTTTGACAACGTCATATGGTGAAAGAAAGGGAAAAATCCTTTGCAGGACAAGGACCTAACTGCTAGCATTCAAGTGAATTCATAGGTTTGCCGGCCTAGGGCCGGTTTTCTTCCATCGGGGGACGCTCTTGAGCTTCTTAGGATCCTTGTTCAGCCGCCAGGCCGAGCCCATGCTGGGTTTGGATGTCAGCTCGTCCAGTGTCAAGCTGGTGGAGTTGAGCAAAAGCAAGGCGGGGCAGTATGTGCTGGATCGCTGCGCGATCGAGCCGCTGGAGCGCGGCTGGATCACGGACGGCAACATCGAGAAGTTCGATGAAGTCGCCGAGGCCGTGCGCCGGCTGGTCAAGAAAAGCGGCACCAAGACCAAGAACGTTGCCATGGCCCTGCCGCCTTCGGCGGTGATCACCAAGAAGATCGTGCTGCCTGGGGGCATGAGCGAGACCGAGCTGGAGATGCAGGTCGAGGCTGAAGCCAATCAATACATCCCCTTTCCGCTGGAAGAAGTGAGTCTGGACTTCTGTGTGATTGGCCCAAGTGCCACGTCAGCTGGAGATATTGATGTACTCATCGCGGCGTCGCGCCGTGAAAAAGTTCAGGATATCCAGGGTCTGGCCGAATCGGCCGGCCTCAAGCCGGTGATCGTGGATGTGGAGTCGTATGCCTCGCGGCTGGCGGCTAAGCGCTTGATCGCCAACCTGCCTGAGCAGGGGGTGGGGGCCATCGTGGCCTTGTTCGAGGTGGGGGCCCTGACGACCAGCATGCAGGTCATCCGGGATGACGAGGTGCTGTACGAGCGTGACCAGGCATTCGGTGGCGCCCAGCTGACGCAACTGATCGTGCGCCAGTACGGTTTTTCTCTGGAAGAGGCCGAATCCAAGAAGCGCAGCGGCGAGTTGCCGGACGATTATGAGAGCACCGTCCTGCGACCCTTCATTGAAAGCATGGTGCAGGAAATCGGCCGTGCCCTGCAGTTTTTCTTCACCAGCACGCCGCACCACAAGGTGGACTACATCATGTTGGCGGGCGGTGCAGCAGCCCTTCAGGGGCTGACCGATGCCGTGACGCAGCAGCTCAGTTTCCCCTGCACCTTGATGAATCCTTTCGACGGCATGGAAATCGGTGACGGTGTGCGTCTCAAGAAAATGACGCGCGAAGCCCCGTCCTACCTGACGTCCTGTGGTCTGGCGATGCGGAGGTTTCTGCAGTGATACTCATCAACCTGCTGCCTCACCGCGAGGCGGCGCGCAAGAAGCGCCAGGACGTCTTCAATGCCTCGCTCGGTGCTTCCGCTCTGGCGGGAGGCCTGATCGCCGGCATCGTCTTTCTTTGGCTGCAGGGGCAGATTTCCTCGCAGGAAGGCCTGAACAACCTCCTGACCCAGGAAATCCGGAAGCTGGATGCGCAGATCAAGGATATCTCCGCCCTGGAAGCCGAAATCGCGGCCTTGCGGGCGCGCCAGCAGGCCGTGGAGAACCTCCAGGCCGATCGCAATATGCCGGTGCACCTGCTCAGCGAGTTGACGCGCCAGTTCCCCGAGGGGGTCTTTATCACCTCGATGCGTCAGGACAATCAGCTGATCTCCATGCAAGGCACGGCCCAGTCCCAGGAGCGCGTGTCCGAACTGCTGCGCAATCTGGCCTACCACTCTCCCTGGTTCACAAAACCGGAATTGATCGAGATTGTGGCGGCCAATGTTGCCTTGGGCAAGGAGCAGCGTCGCGTCGCCAATTTCACGGTTCGCGTGCGAATGTTGCGCGCCAGCGAAGTCCAGAAGCCCGCAGCCAGCGGGGCTGCCGCCGGTCCGGCCCCGGCCGCACCCGCGAAGCCGTGAGGGGAAAGATAAATGGCTACTCCGTCACCCCTGAATCAGAAGTTTGTGCAACTGCAGGAGACTCTGCGTTCGCAATTCAGCAATCTCGATCCCCGCAATCCCGTGGTCTGGCCGGCTCTGCCGCGCTACGGCCTTTTTCTCCTTGTCGCGGCTGTTGTGGTCGTGGTCCTATGGTTTGTGTGGCTCAGCGGCGAGGACGAGATCCTGACGCAGGCGCGCGCCAAAGAAATCCAGCTGCGTGAAGAGTACCGGACCAAGCTGGCGAAAGCGATCAACCTTGATGCCTTGCGCAAGCAGCGTGAACAGGTGCTGCAGTATGTGACGCAGCTGGAGAAACAGCTTCCGAGCAAGGCGGAGATGGACGCGCTGCTCTCCGACATCAACCAGGCTGGGTTGGGGCGTAGCCTGCAATTCGAACTGTTCAGGCCGGGCCAGATCGTCGTGCGCGACTACTATGCAGAACTGCCGATCACACTCAAGGTCACAGGCCGGTTTCATGACATTGGTTCCTTCACAGCCGATGTCGCCCATCTGTCGCGCATCGTGACGCTGAACAACCTGACGGTGGTTCCGCGTGATGGCGGCACACTGACGATGGACGCCACGGCCAAGACCTTCCGCTACCTGGATCAGGAAGAGATCGCCGCCCAGCGTAAGCCCGCAGGAGGCAGGAAATGAAGCTTCTGCGCGTTTTTCTGGCAACAAGTGTGGTCTTGCTTCTGGCCGGCTGCAGCGCTTCAAGTGAAGACGAGCTGCGGTCCTGGATGCTGGATCAACGCAACCAGATGCGGCCGCGTGTGCAGCCGATTTCCGAGCCCAAGCCTTTCAAGCCTGAAGACTATATCGAGACGACCGCCGTGGATCCGTTCAGCAAGGAAAAACTGACGGCTGCGCTGAAGCGCGACGTGGCGCAGCCGGCGACCTTGACGAGCGCCCTCATAGCGCCCGAGCTGGCTCGGCGCAAGGAAGCGCTGGAGGGATTTCCCCTGGATGCAATGACCATGGTCGGGAGTCTGATCCAGCAAGGGCAGCCTGCGGCTTTGGTCCGGGTTGACAATTTGTTGTATCAGGTGCGTCTGGGCAGCTACCTGGGCATGAATTACGGAAAGGTCACCAAGATCACGGAGACCGAGGTCACGCTGCGTGAGATCGTGCAGGACGCCGTGGGTGAATGGATCGAACGCCCCGCCACACTGCAGTTGCAGGAGAGAGTCAAATGAAGAAACAGAAATTGTCGGCAACACGCTGGGTGGTGGCTGTGCTGGGTTCGCTGCTCGCCGTGTCGGCGCTGCATGCGCAAGTTGCAAACGAGAGTTCGCCTGCGGCTGCCTCGGGAATGCCCATCATCCAGGCGGTTTCAGGGTCGTTGCAAGGCGGGGTGGAGGTCGTCAAGATCGATCTGTCCCAACCGCTGAAAGCTGTGCCTCACGGCTTTTCGATCAAGTCGCCCGCCAAGATCGCGCTGGACTTCGCGGGCGTGGGCAATGTGATGGGGCGTTCCACGATCGACGTGAATCAGGGCAATCTGCAGTCCATCAACATGATTCCGGCAGGGGACCGTACGCGTGTGGTGCTCAATCTGCGACAGGCGACCAATTACAAGGCCGAATTGCAAGGGCAGTCGCTGCTGGTGACGCTGGAGCCCGTGGCGGCAACGGCTACCCCGGCAGGCCCCGCTCCAGCCTTTGCCGAAAACAAGAGCCGTGAAACCTTGCCGCTCAAGGATCTGGATTTCCGGCGGGGTGTCAGTGGATCCGGACGGGTCGTGGTGGCGCTTCCCAACAGCCAGGTAGGTGTGGATATCCGCCAAAGCGGCCAGACTCTGGTGGTTGAGTTCATGAAATCCAGTTTGCCCGAAGGCCTGCGTCGCAAGCTTGATGTCAGTGATTTTGGGACGCCTGTGCAAACGGTCACAGCCTTCCAGGTCGGTGATCGCGTGCGCATGGTGATCGAGCCCAAGGGGAACTGGGAGCACAGTGCCTACCAGAGCGACGAGCAGTTTGTCGTCGAGGTCAAACCCCAGCGTGTAGATCCCACGAAATTGACCCAAGGGCCGGGATACACGGGGCAGAAGCTGTCCCTGAATTTCCAGAACATCGAGATTCGTGCCTTGTTGCAGGTGATCGCCGATTTCACCAACTTCAACGTCGTGACGTCAGACTCTGTGACCGGCAATGTGACCTTGCGCCTGCAGGACGTGCCCTGGGATCAGGCTCTGGAAATCATTTTGCAGTCCAAAGGGCTGGGTTTACGCAAGAACGGCAATGTGCTGTGGATTGCGCCCAAGGATGAGATTCTGGCCAAGGAAAAGCTGGAGCGTGAGGCCAATGCTGCCTTGGAAACCTTGGAGCCTCTGCGCACCCAGTCCTTTCAACTGAACTATGCCAAGGCACTCGATGTGCAGCGGGGTCTCATGGGAACGGGCTCGGTGCCGGGGGCCGGGGGGGTGACCAGTCGCATTGTTAGTGCCCGGGGCAGTGTCATTGCCGAAACCAGGACCAATCAGCTTTTTGTGACTGACATTGGGAGCAAACTGGAGCAGATCCAGGATCTGATTGCCAAGATCGATGTTCCGGTTCGCCAGGTCCTGATTGAGGCGCGTATTGTCGAGGCATCGGATGTTTTCGGGAAATCCCTTGGTGTCCGCCTGGGTGGCGGTATGGACCAGATCGGCGCTGGCTCTGGCCGTGGCGTGGACTTCGGTCCGACCTACAATGCAACCACGGCCGGAACCACCAATGGCACCTTTGTCAACTTGCCCGCGACCGCCCTTCTGGGAGCGAACGTCGGGACTTTTGCGGTGTCTATTTTTGGGGAGAACGCAGCGCGTTTCCTGAACCTTGAGATTTCCGCGCTCGAGGCTGACGGCAAAGGCAAGGTGGTGTCCAGCCCGCGCGTGGTGACTGCCGACAAGGTCAAGGCTGTCATCGAGCAGGGTACGGAGCTTCCCTACCAAATTGCATCGGCGAGTGGGGCTACGTCGATTGCCTTCCGCAAGGCCAACCTCATGCTGGAAGTGACGCCTCAGATCACACCGGAAGGCAGCGTGATTCTGGATCTGGATATCAACAAGGATACGGTGGGGCAGTCGACCCCGGCCGGGTTCGCCATCGATACCAAGCACGTCAAAACCCAGGTGCTGGTCGAAAATGGTGGTACCGTGGTGATCGGCGGCATCTTCACGCAGACCGAGCAGGAGGACACGGCCAAGATTCCCTTCTTTGGCGATTTGCCCGGCTTGGGAGTCCTGTTCCGCAACAAGGTCAAGAGGTCGGAGAAGCGGGAGTTGCTGGTCTTCATCACGCCCAAGGCGTTGACGGATCGCACCTCGCTGCGTTGAGCCCGGACCTCAGCAAGCCCCTGTCGATCAGCCTGATCGGCTTGCCGGGCTCCGGCAAGTCGACCGTGGGCCGACAGCTGGCCCGCCGTCTGCATCTTTCATTCGCGGATTCGGACCACGTGATCGAGCAGCGGCTGGGCTGTCCGATCCGCGAGTTTTTCGAGCGCGAAGGTGAGGACCGCTTCCGCGACATCGAGGCGGAAGTCATCGACGAGTTGACGCAGTCGGGCGGTGTGCTGTCCACAGGCGGCGGCGCCGTCCTTCGGCAGCGCAATCGGGAGCATCTGCGCCAAAGGGGACAGGTGATTTACCTCAAATCCACGCCCGAGGAGCTGATGCGCCGTCTGCGCCACGATACGCAGAGGCCATTGCTGCAGGTGCAGGATCCCCAGCAACGCCTGCGCGATCTCTACACGCAACGCGATCCACTCTACCGTGAGACTGCGCACTTCATCATTGACACCGGGCGTCCCTCAGTTTCGACCCTGGTCAATATGATCGTCATGCAGCTGGAGCTTGCGGGCGTACTGCCCAGGGCCTGACCTCATCGCCTTGCCCTGGGCCGGGTGGGCAGCTGGCCTAAACTAGAGGCATGTCCGAAAACACGATTTCAGAATCCGCAGTGATCCAACCGCTCCAGATCCCGCTGGGTGAGCGCAGCTACCCCATCCTGATCGGTAGTGGGCTGCTGGCGCAGGCGTCCAGCTACGCCGGTTTGCCGCGGGCGTCCCAGGCCCTGATCGTCAGCAATGAGACCGTGGCCCCCTTGTGCGCAGAGACCTTGCGGCAGCAGCTCGGCGTGCTCTACCCGCGGGTGCATGTGGTGGCACTGCCTGATGGCGAGGCTTACAAGGATTGGCAGACGCTGAATCGCATCTTCGATGCGCTGCTGGAAAAAGGGTGTGATCGCAAGACGGTCCTGTACGCCCTGGGCGGTGGTGTGGTCGGTGACATGACGGGCTTTGCCGCCGCCAGCTATATGCGCGGCATACCGTTCGTTCAGATTCCTACGACATTGCTCGCCCAAGTGGACTCGTCGGTCGGCGGCAAGACGGCTATCAACCACCCGCTGGGCAAGAACATGATCGGCGCCTTCTATCAGCCGCAGCGGGTCATTTGTGACCTCGATACGCTCAAGACGCTTCCGGAGCGTGAGCTCAGTGCCGGGCTCGCGGAAGTCATCAAGTACGGTCCGATTGCCGACATGGCCCTGCTGGACTGGTTGGAGCAGCATATGGACGCGCTGCGTGCACGTGATGTCTCCGCGCTGGCGCACGCCGTGCGCCGCAGCTGCGAGATCAAGGCCGATGTGGTGGGGCAGGACGAGCGTGAATCGGGTCTGCGGGCGATACTCAATTTCGGACACACCTTCGGGCATGCGATCGAGGCCGGTCTGGGCTACGGTGCTTGGCTGCATGGCGAAGGCGTGGGCTGTGGCATGGTGATGGCCGCGACCCTTTCGCATCGTCTGGGGCTGGTGGATGCGGCCTTCGTGAGGCGGCTGCGTGTGCTCATCGAACGTGCGGGCTTGCCTGTTGTCGGTCCCTCGCTCGATGCCGACGACAACCCCGGGCGTTACCTGGAACTGATGCGGCTGGACAAGAAGTCCGAGGCCGGCGAGATCAGGTTTGTCGTGATCGAGGCGCCCGGGCGAGCCGGCGTGCGCGGCGCGCCCGATGCGCTGGTGCGCGAGGTCATTGATGCCTGCTGCCTACGCCAGTGACCCCGCACGCACGCGAGGGAGGCGCCATCCCGAAGCGGCCGCCCCCACGCGCACCGAGTATCAACGTGACCGCGATCGCATCGTGCATTCGACGGCGTTTCGTCGGCTCGTCTACAAGACCCAAGTCTTCCTGAACCACGAGGGTGACCTCTTTCGCACACGGCTCACCCATTCGCTGGAGGTGGCGCAACTGGGGCGGTCGATCGCACGTTCGCTAGGTTTGAATGAGGACCTCGTGGAGGCGATCGCCCTGGCGCACGACCTCGGGCACACACCTTTTGGCCATGTTGGGCAGGATGCACTCAACGAATGCATGGCCGGGTACGGTGGCTTTGAGCACAACCTGCAGAGCTTGCGTGTGGTCGATCAGCTGGAAGAGCGTTACCCGGAATTCGACGGCCTCAATCTGACGTTTGAAACGCGCGAGGGCATCCTCAAGCACTGCTCGCGTTCCAATGCCGAGCAGATCGAAGCGCAGGAGCCGGGCGGTGTGGGCCGCCGTTTCCTCGACCGCACGCAGCCCAGCCTGGAGGCGCAGCTGTGCAATCTGGCCGACGAGATTGCTTACAACGCGCACGACATCGACGATGGTGTGCGCTCCGGTCTGATCTCGCTGGAGCAGCTGGCGTCGGTGCCCCTGTTCGAAACCTATCGCCAGCAGGCCTTGCAGGAACACCCCCAACTTGCAGAGGCTCAGGCGGGCCGACGCCTGCTCTATGAAAGCATCCGTCGCATGCTCAGCGCGCAGGTCTATGACGTGATTGCCGCGACACAGGCCAGGCTGGATGCCAGCCGGCCGGCGAGCGCCGATGCCGCCCGGACGCTGCCGCCCCAACTGGCCTTCAGCACGGAGATGCGGGAGCGTTCCGTGGCGCTCAAGAAATTCCTATTCCAGAACCTGTACCGCCATCCGCAGGTCATGCAGACCATGGGGCTCGCACGCCAGGTCATCCTGGAGCTGTTCGCCTGCTATCGCGCAGCGCCGCAGGAAATGCAGGCAGGGCATGCCGCCCGCGCGCAGGCTGCCCTGCAGCGGCCTGATGCCGAGAGCGCTGTGGCACGCGTGGTGGCCGACTACATCGCCGGCATGACGGACCGCTACGCCAGCCGGGAGCACGCGCGCCTCACCGGCCGGAGTTTGTGGGCATGAGTGCGAAGATGGCTTTGCCCGAGCATCGCGTGCCGACCTCGGTGACACACGCGGACACGGTGGGCGCCTGGGTGGTGATCGGTGCAGGCGTCAGCGCCGCGCTGCACGTGGGCAAGCTCTCACCGGCCCTTCCGGCGCTGGGTGAGGCGCTGGGTGTGTCGCTGCTTGAGGCCGGTTTTCTGCTCTCGCTTGTACAGCTCGCCGGGATGGCCTTGGGTCTGCTCGTGGGGCTGTCGGCCGACACCCTGGGGCTCAAGCGCAGCATGGTCAGTGGTCTGTTGTTGCTCACGCTGGCCTCGCTGCTGGGGGGGTGGGCGCGCGATGCCCAGTCTCTGCTGGTCCTGCGCGCCGTGGAGGGGCTGGGTTTCCTGCTCGTCTCCATGCCTGCGCCCAGCCTGATCCGGCAGCTGGTGCCGCCTGCGCGCATGAGTGCGATGCTGGGTCTGTGGGGTGCTTACATGCCCTTGGGCACGGCCCTGGCGCTGCTGTTCGGCCCGCTGGTGATTGCGTTGGCAGGTTGGGAGTTCTGGTGGTGGCTGTTGGCGGGCCTGACCCTGTTCATGGCGGGCGGCGTGTTGCAGCGGGTGCCGTCGGATCGGACGCGCAGACTGGCGGCGCAGTCGTCGCCCGGTGCGGTATCGGGTTGGTGGGGGCGTCTGCAGCAGACCTTGCGCGCGCCAGGCCCCTGGCTGGTCGCGCTGAGTTTTGCCGTGTACTCAGGCCAATGGTTGGCGGTCATCGGCTTCCTGCCCACGATCTACGCCCAGGCCGGCGTGGCGGGCGGCCTGAGTGCGGTACTGACCGCCCTGGTGGCCGGCGTCAACATGGTGGGCAATATCGCCTCAGGAAGGTTGCTGGGCCGGGGTGTCCGGCCTCAAAGCCTGCTTTACACCGGCTTTGCGGTCATGGGACTGGGCACCTTGCTGGCATTCTTTGTGTGGCCGCTGTCGGCGCAGGGCGAGGGTCTGCCATCGGTTCTGCGCTTTGCCGCAGTCCTGCTGTTCTCCATGCTGGGGGGCATGATTCCTGGAACCTTGTTCTCTCTGGCGGTGCGCCTGGCACCCGGCGAGGGCACGGTGTCGACCACCGTGGGCTGGATGCAGCAATGGGCCTCCATCGGGCAGTTCGCCGGCCCGCCCCTCGTGGCCTGGGTGGCCAGCGTGGTGGGCGGCTGGCACTGGACCTGGGCCGTCACCGGCCTGTGCTCGCTGGCGGGCTTGTTCTTGGCCATGCAGCTGGGGCGCAGGAGTTCGCCATGAATTCGACACCAGCTCTGCGACCGGAGGTGTTCGACGCCGTCTGCCAGGACATGCGGGTCTGGCTGGAGCGTGCTGTGATCGGCCTCAACCTCTGTCCCTTTGCGAAGAGCGTGCATGTCAAGGGCCAGATCCACTGGGTTGTGAGTGCAGCGGGTGAGGCTGGGACTTTGCGCGACGAGCTGCGGCTTGAGCTGCTGGCGCTGGCTGCGGCAGACCCGGAGGTGCGGGACACGACGCTGCTGATGGCGCCCTGGTGTCTGAACGATTTTCTCGATTTCAATGATTTCCTTGACGAGGCCGACGCGCTGCTGCAAGAGCTGGACCTGCAGGGCGTTCTGCAGATTGCCAGCTTTCATCCGCAGTACCGGTTTGCGGGCACCTCGCCTGAGGACATCACCAACTACAGCAACCGTGCGCCGTACCCGACCCTGCACCTTCTGCGCGAAGCCAGCATCGACCGCGCGGTCGATGCTTTCCCTGAGGCTGAGATGATCTACGAGCGCAATATGCAGCGCCTGCGCGAGCTGGGGCTGAGCGGCTGGCAGGCCCTGGGGCTGGAACGCGGCCTGAAAGATGAGTCGCCGGGAGACCCGCAATGAAGAAAAGGCCGGCGCAGCCTGAACAAAGTGTGCAGTCGATGCTGGACCTTCGCGAGGGGCAGTCGCTCGAGCTGCTCCAGGCCCTGCACATCCTGACGCGCGAAGGCAAGATCAACCAGGACAGCCGACGCAAGCTCAAGCAGGTCTATCACCTGTTTCATTTCATCGAGGAGCTGCTGCAGTCACTCGAGACTGTCGTGAAGGAAGGGCAGGGCATCACGCTGGCCGATCATGGCGCCGGCAAGTCCTATCTGGGTTTCATTGTCTATGACCTCTATTTCCGTCAGCGCAGTGCCGGCCAGGTCTACGGCATCGAGACCCGGGGCGAGCTGGTGCAGAAGTCGCGCGAGCTGGCGCAGCGCCTGGGCTTTGATCGCATGAGCTTCCTCAACCTCACCGTGGCCGAATCGATGCAGTCGCAGACGCTGCCCGAGCGCATCGATGTCGTCACCGCCCTGCACGCCTGTGACACCGCCACGGACGACGCCATCGCCTTCGGCTTGCAGAAGCAGGCCCGCGCCATGGTGCTCGTGCCCTGCTGCCAGGCCGAGGTGGCACGTGCGCTGAATGCGGGCAAGGCACTGTCCTTGTCGCGGACGCCCTTGGCTGAACTCTGGCGCCATCCCCTGCACACCCGTGAGCTTGGCAGTCAGATCACCAATGTGCTGCGTTGTCTTTACCTGGAGGCCATGGGCTACCAGGTGACGGTAACGGAACTCGTGGGCTGGGAGCACAGTCTCAAGAACGAGTTGATCCTGGCGCGTTACACGGGACAGCGCAAACGAGCCGCAGCGCAGCGTCTGCGTGACATTCTGGAGCAGTTTGGTCTGGGGGGCATGCTGCAAACCCGTTTCCACCTGCCCGCGGGTCAACCGCCGGAATCAGCCGGCGTTGCATGAAAGGTCGGCGCGGTGCAGGCGCCTTGTTCTGACAAAGGTTGAATCATGAAGAAACTCTGGATATGGGGCTTGGCGCTGGTGCTGGCCGGATGCGCTACCAGCAGCCCGGATGTGATCCAGCGCGGCGATGCGCAGCGCCTGTCGACCGTGGTCGACGCGGTGGTGCTCTCGGTGCGTGCTGTCACGGTCGAAGGCAGCCAGTCGGGCGTGGGCGCAGCGGCCGGTGGCGCGGTGGGCGGCATTGCCGGCTACGGTGCCGGCAGCGGGCAACGCGAGGCGCAGGTCATCGGCATCGTCGGTGCGGTGGCCGGCGCGGTGGCTGGGAATGTGATCGAACGCGCCGGCACGCGTGAAGAAGCCTACGAAATCCTGGTGCAGCTCAAGAATGGCGAGCGGCGTGCGATCGTCCAGGGCAAAGGGGCGGAAGTGTTCGAGCCCGGCGAACCCGTGATCCTGATTACCACCAGTGGCAAGGTGCGCGTGGCCAAGGCCCCCAAGATGTGAGCGGGTCCGGTTCGCTGAATCGGGGTCAGAATCAGCCTATGATGCGGCGGACTCCACCGCCGCATCACCATGGCCCGACTTCCCCGCCTCAGCGTTCCCGGCTATCCGCACCACGTCATCCAGCGTGGCAACAACCGGCAAGCCATCTTTCTGGATCAGGCCGATCGCCAGCAGATGCTGGAACTGCTGGAGGCTCAGGCTCGACTGTTTGAAGTGGCCATCCACGCCTATGTACTGATGGACAACCACCTCCACCTGCTGCTCAC
>CAMLNH010000022.1 GCA_946481355.1 uncultured Curvibacter sp. | reverse complement strand
CCCAGGTCGATTTCCTGCGGGCGCAGAACTGCGACCGCCTGCAGGGCTACTTCTATGACCAGCCCCAGCCGCTCGAACAGTGGCTGGCGCGCCTCGGTTCCGCCGTGCCGGTTTGACAGCCTCGCCCAGCCTGTGGATACTCACTTCGGCGCCCGTGCGCCGGGGAGTCCCTCCTGATGAGTACCTCCAACGATCGTCGCCAGTTTCTGCGCTCCGTGTTCCACGCACCCGTGCGACTGCGGCGGGGTGGACAGGAGAGCCAGGGCTTCCTGCACGATGTTTCGCTGCGGGGAGCGCTGGTCGAAGTCCCGGTCGGTTGGATCGGTCAGGTGGGGGAGCTCTGCAGTCTGCAGCTGACACTGGCCTCCGATGCCACCATCCGCATGGAGGCCACCGTGGCCCACATCGAAGGCCGTCATGTCGGCCTGCACTGCGAGCGCCTGGACCTGGACAGCATGACCCATCTGCGCCAGCTCGTCGAACACAACGCCGATGATCCCGCCCTGCTCGAACGCGAACTGGCCGCCCTGATCGCACAGGGTCGGGCCCCCGCCTGATGCGCCGCCGCCCGATGCTGGGCGTGCCGGCGCTGTTGCTGGCGCCACCCTTGTCGGCGGCCACCCTGGGCCAGCGTTTGTCGGGGGGTGGTCATGTGCTGCTCATGCGCCATGCCGAAGCGCCGGGTGTGGGCGATCCGCCGGGTTTGCGTCTCGGCGACTGCAGTACCCAGCGCAACCTCAGCGCCGCCGGGCGCGAACAGGCGCGAGCCGCCGGCCGCTGGCTGCGCAGCCAGGGCCTGCAAGCAGCCCGGGTCTGGTCCAGTCCCTGGTGCCGCTGCCTGGATACGGCCAGCCTGCTTGCCTACGGTGCAGTGACGGTTGAGCCCAGCCTGAGCTCCTTTTTCGGTGACTATGAACGCGGTCCCCAGCAACGCGAGGCTTTGCAGGCCTTCATTGCCCGCCTGCAGGGCGGGCCGCCCGGACCGGCGCCTGTGCTCGTCACACACCAGGTTGTGATCAGCGCCTATGCGGGTGGTAGCGCGTCGAGTGCCGAGATGGTGCTCGTGCGAGTGGACCGGCTCGGTCAGCCGCAGGACGTGACCCGCTACGCCCCGCCCATGTCAGGCTGACGCCGGATGGCCCCCGCCGCGGATCGGCTGCGTCCTGCCGGGATGGCATGCCGCTTGCATGCAGCACGCGTATGTGCGCCCCCGCTCTGCCCCGTCTTGCGAAGGAATCGACCCACCCCGATACCTTGTGGCAGCGCCAGCTCGAGCTGTTGCTGGAATCCACCGGTGAAGGCATCTTCGGCATTGACCTGGAAGGCCACTGCACTTTCATCAACCGGGCCGGCGCGCGCATGCTGGGTTGGGAGGCGACCGAGGTGCGCGGCCGCAACATGCACGAGCTCACCCACCACTCCCACGCGGACGGTAGCGCTTACGCAGCTCATGATTGCCCGATCTTCAATGCGTTCCGGCGGGGCCTGCCCTGTCGGATCGATACCGAGGTGTTCTGGCGCCGTGACCAGAAGGCCTTTCCCGTTGAGTATTCCAGTTACCCGCTGATGGACGGCACGCAGGTGCGCGGTGCGGTCGTCACCTTCGTCGACATCACGGAGCGTCGTCACGCGGCCGAGGCCTTGCGACGTGCCAACGACGAGCTGGAAGCCCGTGTCGCCCGGCGCACGCAGGAACTCTCGGTGGCGCTGGGGCAGTTGCGTGAACTGGCAGCCTATTCGGAAAAGGTGCGCGAGGACGAACGCACACGCATCGCGCGCGAAGTTCACGACGAACTGGGCAGCCTGCTGGTGGCGCTCAAGATGGACGTCAACTGGATGGACAAGCGTCTGGGCGAACAGCCGCAGCGCAGTGCGGACGAGGCGCAGACCATGCGCGGCCGGTTGCAGAGCAAGTGCCGCAACATGAGCCGTCTGATCGAGGAGGCGGTGGACAACGTGGGTCGCATCATCACCGACCTGCGGCCCAGCATCCTGGATCACCAGGGCCTGTGGGCCGCGCTGGAGTGGCAGGCGCACGTGTTCGCACGTTCGGCCGAGCTGGTGCTGAGCTGGGTCATGGAGGACACCGAGGGGGTCGAATTGCCCGAGCCTGCCGCGATCGCCGTCTTCCGCATCTTCCAGGAGATGCTCAGCAATGTCGGGCGACATGCGCGTGCGACCGAACTGAGTGTGCAGATCAGTCTGCGCGACGGATGGCTGCAGACGGTGGTGCAGGACAATGGCTGCGGTGCTGCGCCACAGGCTTTCGAAGCACCGACCGCCTATGGCGTGATGGGCATGCGTGAACGGGCCCGCCACTTCGGCGGCGACATCGTCATCCACAGCAATGTGGGGGAAGGCGCGCGCTTATGTCTTCGTCTGCCCCTGACATCATGATCAAGGTACTGATAGGCGACGACCACCGCATCGTGCGCGAGGGTCTCAAGCAGGTGCTGGCGGATGCACCGGATGTGTGCGTCGAGGCCGAGGCGCAGACCGGCCCCGAGGTGCTGGACCAGGTGGGCTTGTTCGGCGGCAAGCCCAGGCTGGACCTGGTGTTGCTGGACATCGCTTTGCCCGGTCTCGATGGCCTGGAGGTGCTTCAGCGTCTGCGTGCGCAGTGGCCGGCGTTGCCGGTCCTCATGCTCAGCACCTATCCCGAGAGTCAGTATGCGGCGCGCTGCATCAAGCTGGGCGCGGGCGGTTACCTGAACAAGAGCGCCGATCCGGACCGTATGCTGGAGGCCGTGCGCCTGGTGGCCGGTGGTGGCCGCTATCTGAGCCCGGACACGGCGCAAGCCCTGGCGGCTGCCGTGGCCGCCACGGGGGCGGGCGGTGTGGAGTCGCTGTCGCATCGCGAGCACCAGGTCTTTCGTCTGCTGATTGCCGGGCAGACCGTGAGCGAAATTGGTGCGCAGCTCAAGCTGGCTTCCAACACCGTGAGTACCTACCGTGCCCGCATCCTGGAAAAGACGGGTGCGAAAAACGATGTCGAGCTGGCCCTGCTGGCCGAACGGCACGGCAAGTCGGCCCGATCCGGCACGGCCTGAGTGATTTTGTAGGGCTGGCCCTACACGCCGTCATGTGAGGCGGCACGAATTGCATCCGGCCGTGGCAGCGGGCCCCGAACTGGCCCGTCCCTTGCAAGGTCATGGCATCTCCACTCAAGAGGTGATGCCATGACCCAGTTCTTTGATCCCTACAACGCCGACCGCCCGCTGATGCTCAAGTGCAGCTGCGGGCGTGACCACACGGTGGCTGAGCATGAGGCCGAGACCGCCGCCGCGACGCTGCGTGCGCGCAGCGAGACGGCCGAGTTCGAGGCCTACAGCAACGAGTTCATCGAAGCCACACTGGTCAAGGCCCTGTTCCCGCAGGATGCGCTGCGCCGTCGTTTCCTGCGTGCGGTGGGCAAGGGTGCGGCCATGTCGGCCATCGCCAGCGTGCTGCCCGTGGCCAGCCTGCAGGCCATGGCACAGGAGAAGGGCGCGCTTGAGAAGAAGGACCTGAAGATCGGCTTCATCCCGATCACCTGCGCTACGCCGCTGATCATGGCGCATCCGCTGGGCTTCTATAGCAAGCAGGGGTTGAATGTAGATGTGGTCAAGACCGCAGGCTGGGCTTTGATTCGCGACAAGATGCTCAACAAGGAATACGACGCCACGCATTTTCTGAGCCCCATGCCGCTGGCCATCTCCCTGGGGGTGGGGTCGAACCAGGTGCCGATGAACGTGGCCACCATCCAGAACACCAACGGCCAGGCCATCACGCTGGCGCTCAAGCACAAGGACAAGCGCGATCCCAAGCAGTGGAAGGGTTTCAAGTTCGCCGTGCCTTTCGAGTACTCGATGCACAACTTCCTGCTGCGCTACTACGTGGCCGAGCACGGCCTCAACCCCGACACCGACATCCAGATCCGCGTGGTGCCGCCGCCCGAGATGGTGGCCAACCTGCGTGCAGGCAATATCGACGGGTACCTGGGTCCTGATCCTTTCAACCAGCGCGCCGTGTACGAGGAGGTGGGCTTCCTGCACCTGCTGACCAAGGACCTCTGGAATGGCCATCCCTGCTGCGCCTTCGGCACCAGCACCGAGTTCATCCAGAAGAACCCCAACACCTTCGCGGCCCTGTACCGCTCGGTGCTGATGGCCGCGGCCATGGCACGCCAGTCCAAGGACCGTGAGCTGATCGCCAAGGTGATCTCGGCGCCGCAGTACCTGAACCAGCCCGAAACCGTCGTGGCGCAGGTGCTCACGGGCAAGTTCGCCGACGGCCTGGGCAAGGTCCAGAACGTGCCCGACCGTGCGGACTTCGATCCCATGCCCTGGCAGAGCATGGCAGTGTGGATGCTCACGCAGATGCAACGCTGGGGCTACATCAAGGGCGACGTCAACTACAGGCAGATCGCGGAACAGGTCTTCCTGCTGACCGATGCCAAGAAACAGATGAAGGCGCTGGACATGAAGACGCCGGAAGGGGCTTACCCCAAGTTCAAGATCATGGGGCGCGAGTTCGACCCGGCCAAGGCGGCCGACTACGCCAAGAGCTTCCCGATCCGAAAGGCAGCCTGATGCACTGGTGGCAGTCCCTGGGCTTCCGCGCGGCGCTGGTGTCCGTGCTGATCCTGGTCGCGATGGTGCTCGTCTGGAGTGCGGCGACACTGCCGGCCTCGGGCACGGGTCCGGCCGCGTCCAGCCTCACGGCCGAGGAGATCGAGTACCTCAAGATGATGGGCAAGGATCCCGGGGCCGCCTCGGGCAAGCAGGGGGGCTTCCCCACGCCGGGGCAGATGGCGCAGACCATCTGGCAGCAGCTCAGCAATCCCTTCTACGACAACGGGCCCAATGACAAGGGCATCGCCATCCAGCTGGGCCATTCACTGGGGCGGGTTGCCCTGGGCTTCGGCCTGGCCTGCCTGGTGGCCATTCCGCTGGGCTTTGTGATCGGCATGTCACCGCTGCTGCGCCGCGCTTTCGATCCCTACATCCAGGTGCTCAAGCCCATCAGCCCTCTGGCCTGGATGCCGCTGGCGCTCTACACGATCAAGGATTCGTCCATCAGCGGCATCTTCGTGATCTTCATCTGCTCCATCTGGCCCATGCTGATCAACACCGCCTTCGGCGTGGCCTCGGTCAAGCGCGACTGGCTCAACGTCGCCGCCACGCTGGAGGTCAGTCCGCTACGCAAGGCCTTTCTCGTCATCCTGCCGGCTGCGGCGCCCACCATCGTGACCGGCATGCGCATCAGCATGGGCATCGCCTGGCTGGTCATCGTGGCCGCCGAGATGCTGGTGGGCGGCACGGGCATCGGCTACTTCGTCTGGAACGAGTGGAACAACCTGTCGCTGACCAGCGTGATCTTCGCCATCGGCGTGATCGGCGTGGTGGGCATGCTGCTGGACCTGCTGTTCGGCCAGCTGCAGAAAGCCGTGACCTATGTGGAGTGAGCGCGCGTGAGCGGATTCCTGAAAATCGAACAGCTGGGCAAGGCCTACGTCGCCGGGCGTCCGGTCTTCTCCGACGTCTCCTTTGCGCTGGACAAGGGCGAGTTCGTCTGCATCATCGGCCACTCGGGCTGCGGCAAGACCACCATCCTCAACGTGCTCGCGGGCCTGGACACCGCAAGTTCCGGCCTGGTCTTCATGGACGGGCGCGAGGTCGGCGGCCCCAGCCTGGAGCGCGGCGTGGTCTTCCAGGGGCATGCCCTCATGCCCTGGCTCACGGTGCGGCAGAACATCGCCTTTGCCGTGCGTTCACGCTGGCCGGAGATGAAGGGGCCCGAGCTGCGGGCCCATGTGGAGCGTTACGTGGCCATGGTGGGGCTGACGCCGGCGATCGACAAGAAACCCAGCGAGCTGTCGGGCGGCATGAAGCAGCGCGTGGGCATCGCACGCGCCTTCTCCATCGCACCCAAGATGCTGCTGCTCGACGAGCCCTTCGGCGCACTGGATGCGCTCACGCGCGGCACCATCCAGGATGAACTCATGACCATCGTGCGCCAGACGCAGCAGACCGTCTTCATGATCACGCACGATGTGGACGAGGCCATCCTGCTGGCCGACCGCATCCTGCTCATGAGCAATGGCAGCGAGCACGAAGGCATCTACACACCCGGCGGCATTGCCGAGGTGGTGGTCAACCCCCTGCCGCGTGAGCGCACGCGCGCCGGCCTGCACCACCTGGACGGTTATTACGAACTGCGCAACCACATCGTCGATTTCCTGGTCATGCGGGCCAGGGCGCATTGATGCGCAGAGAGTTTTTATTTCCAACCACAACATGAAGGAGTTCACATGAACCGCAACGACGTTACCGAGAAGATCATCACCGCCAAGGTCTCCAAAGGCCTCAAATGGGAAGACGTGGCCAAGAAGGTCGGTCTGAGCAAGGAGTGGGTTACCGCCGGCTGCCTGGGCCAGATGACCTTCGACGCCAAGCAGGCCAAGGTCATCGGCAAGATCTTCGGTCTCAATGAGGAAGAGCAGAAGTGGTTGCAGGTCGTGCCCTACAAGGGCTCGCTGGAAACGGCCGTGCCCACCGACCCGCTGATCTACCGCTGGTACGAGATCGTCAGCGTCTACGGCAGCACGATCAAGGAGCTGATCCACGAGGAGTTCGGTGACGGCATCATGAGCGCCATCGATTTCAAGATGGACATCACCCGCGAGGCCGATCCCAAGGGCGACCGCGTCAACGTTGTGCTCTCGGGCAAGTTTCTGCCCTACAAGACCTACTAGGGTCTGTTCACACTGATTTCTCAAGATGCGTTGCGGATCAAAAAAGTCATGCGGTAGGCGCGTGGACGCCGCCGGGGTAACCCCCGGCAAGTCCGCGCAACACCCCGCATGGCTTTTTTGGCCGCAACCCGTAGGGAACGGGGTGAAAACAACGCCACTCGTTGTTGCACTCCTAGCCCAGGCGGCTGGCCTGGGCGTCGTCGCGCGCCTAGATTGGCGTTGTTTTCACCACGTTCGCACTTGAGAAATCAGTGTGAACAGGCCCTAAGCATGGACCCGAAGCCGCCGCTGCCGCCTTTTACCGCCGAGAGCGCGGCGCAGAAGGCGCGTCTGGCCGAGGACGCCTGGAACTCGCGCGATCCGGACCGGGTGGCGCTGGTGTACACGGAAGACACACGCTGGCGCAACCGTGCCGAGTTTCCGGTGGGGCGCGCCGCCGTGCGTGAATTCCTCCAGCGCAAGTGGGCGCGTGAGCTCGACTACCGCCTGATCAAGGAAGTCTGGGCCTGCACCGAGCACCGCATCGCCGTGCGCTTTGCCTACGAGTGGCACGATGATTCAGGCCAGTGGTACCGCTCCTATGGCAACGAGAACTGGGAGTTCAACGCACTCGGTTACATGCAGCGCCGTTTTGCCAGCATCAACGACCTGCCGATCAAGCCGGAGGAACGCAAGTTCCACTGGCCCTTGGGGCGGCGGCCCGACGAACATCCGAGCCTCAGTGACCTGGGTCTGTGAGATCGCTCGGTCGCTGGCTCAGTAGTGCGGCGGCAGATCGTCGCGCGGATTGCGCAGCACGGGCTGGCTGCCTTCGGGGAGCTGCTGGCGCAGGCCGGTGACCTCGCGCAGCAGCAGATCGATCTGCTGTTGCTGGCGGTAGATCGTGGTGTTGAGCTGCTCCAGCAGGTCTTCGGCGTAGCTGGCCTTGATCTCCAGCTCGGTCAGGCGGGCGTCGGTGTCGTGCGGGGCGTTCATGCGCGTATTGGACCCGAAAAGCGGTGCTTCGGCGACCTGCCTAGAATTTAGGCATGCCCTCTGCTCAGCCCCTGCAGCCCACGGCCACGTTGCGCCGCTATGCCGGCGCGTACGCCGCACATGCGCACACTTATGCCCAGGTGCTTGTGGGCCTGAGCGGAAAGCTGGAACTTGAACTTGACGGTCGTGGCACCTGGGTGGATGGGGCCTGCGCCCTGGTGGTGCCGGCTGGCGTGGCCCACGCCTATCTGGCCGATGCGCCGGCGCGTGTGCTGGTCATCGACAGCCCCGTCCTGCCGGGGCTGGAGCGGATGCGCCGCTTCGTGCCGCCAGCGCACTGGAAGACGCAGCGCCTGCAGTTGGACGCCGATCGCATCGTGGGGGAACTTGCCAGCGCGACGGGCGTGCTGCAGCGTCGCCTGATCGATCTGGCGCGCATCAATGCCGTGCTCGACGCGCAGTTGCATGCGCGCTGGAGCACGGCACGCCTGGCCGCCTTGTGCCATCTGAGCGCACCCCAGTTCCATGCCCGCTTCGTCGAACTCACGGGCGGCACGCCGGCCGACCATGTGCGCGCACGCCGTCTGGACCGGGCCCAGCAACTGCTGCGCAGCGGTCAGGGCCTGGAGGCCGCGGCCCTGCAGGTGGGCTATGCCAGTGCCAGCGCGCTGGCCTATGCGCTGCGGCGTGAGCGTGGTCTGGGCGCGCGGGCCCTGCGTCAGACATCCTGAACGCGTACTTCCAGCGTTTCTCGACATTTGCGCGCACCAGCACCTTCATGCTGGTGGCATGCACAAACATCCTTCCCTGGGCGTGACCCTGGTGCTGCTGGCCGCCCTGCTCTGGGGCACCACGGGCACGGCACAGGCCCTGGCCTCGGGGACCTTGCCGGCCGTCTGGTTCGGCGCCCTGCGCCTGCTCGTGGCTGCGCTCTTCTTTGCGGTCTATGCGCGGCTGGACAGCACGCCTGCGCCTGCAGGCCGTCTGCCGCTGGCACCTGTGCTGGCCGCGGGTCTGTGCATGGCCGTCTACAACCTGGCCTTCTTTGCGGGCGTACGCCTCACCGGCGTGGCTCTGGGAACGGCTGTGGCGCTGGGCAGCGGCCCGGTCTGGGCGGGTCTCTTGCAAGCGCTGTGGACGCGGCACCGGCCTGCCCCAATCTGGTGGCTGGGGACTGCGATGGCCATCACGGGCGGTGTGCTCATGTCCTTGAGTGGCGGTGCGGCAGGGGGGCTGCCTGCAGACCCGCTGGGTCTGGGCCTGTGCCTGCTCTCGGGCCTGTCCTGGGGGCTCTATTCCCTGCTCAACGCCGAACTGCTGCGCCACATGCCCGCGGGCCGTGTGACGCTGTGGGCCTTCGGCCTGGCCGCTGTGCTGGCTCTGCCGCTGGCGTGGTGGGACAGCGGCTGGCCGGTGCTGCAGCTCGGCAATGTCGTGGCCGTGCTCTATGTGGGTCTGCTCACCGCGGGTGTGGCCTACCTGCTGTTCAGCCATGCGCTGCGCCACATCAGCGCAGCCACGGGCGTGACGCTGGCGCTGGCCGAGCCGGTGGTGGCTTTTGTGCTGGCTGTGCTCGTGCTGGGTGAGCAGCCGGGGGGCGGGGCGGTGTCGGGGCTGCTGCTCGTGCTGGCCGGCGTGGGGCTTGTGGTGCGTGTCGAGCTGCGCAATGCCTGTTGATCAGGGGCACATTTCTGAAGCGAAAGACTCCTTCATAGGTCATCACCGCGCATTGCGCAAGCGCTCATTTTCCGAGTGTTGCGCATCGATGACGCCACACTTCAAGCACTTTCTCAAGTGTCGGCTCTAAGCGCACGGGGTAGCGTGATGCGCGCGCAAGCGTCTGATTTTTCTGTGTTTTTCACTCGTGCTCCCCGTGGTTTCGAGCTACGCGGCCCGGACAATAGCGAGCAGCAACTGCGATAGCGCGACGAGACCCGCACCACACAGAAAGGGCGACCACCATGTTCAAAGCCTGGAAGAAATTCGCCTCCCGCCCCGAACCTGTCGACATGATCGACGTGGTGCCGGTGCTGGACCGATCCCTCGCCTACCGGCGCTTCCTGCGCTCGGTCTTCCAGGCCCCTGCCCGGCTGACGCTCGCGGGCTATATGCGCGAAGTCCAGGTGCTCGATGTGTCGCTCAAGGGCGCGCTGGTGGACATGGGGGCGGTGCTGCCCTGCCCCGTGGGGACACGCGGGCGTCTGCGTCTGCTGCTCTCGTCCACCACCTTCATCGCCATGGACGTGGGTGTCACGCGCGTGCAGGGCAGCCAGCTGGGCCTGCAGTGTCTGCACATCGACCTCGACAGCATGACGCACCTGCGCCAGTTGATCGAGCGCAATTCCCAGGACCCCGCCTTGCTGGTGCGCGAGCTCTCGGTGCTTGTGGGTGCCGCGGCCTGAGCGCCGCTGGCTCAGGCCTTTTCACCGATGGCCGCGCGCGTGAGCGCGGCCTGGGCCGTGAGCCAGGCGCAGAAAGCCTGCACCTCGGGGCGCGCGCTGCTGCGCGTGGCCACGATGAGCCAGTAGGACATGGGTGAGCCCAGGCGCATGCCGGGCAGCACTTCGACCAGATCCCCGGTGGCCAGGCTGTCGGCCACCAGCGGCATGCGCGTGAGCGCCACGCCCTGGCCGGCCAGCGCGGCCTGCGCGATCTGGTAGGCGTAGCCGAAGTAGAGCCAGCGCTTGGGTTCGAGCTTCTTGTGTTGGTGCACACCCAGCCAGTGGCGCCAGGTCAGCCAGGTCATGGGCTGGCTGTGCTGGGGCTCGTAGGCTTCGATCAGCGTGTAGTGCGCCAGATCCTCGGCGCGCTGCAGCGGCCGGCCGTTCTTGAGCAGCCAGGGGCTGGCCACGGGCGTGAGCTGCTCGCCGAACAGCGGCACGGCATGGGACGGCACTTGGTTGGCGTAGGTGTAGCGCAGCACCAGGTCCACGTCCGAGGTTTCCAGGTCCACCAGTGCGTCGGAGGCATCGATGCGAATGTCGATGTCCGGGTGCGCGCTCTGGAAGGCTTCGAGCCGCGGGATCAGCCACATCGAGGCGAACGAGGCCCAGGTGCTGATGGCCACGCTCTTGCGCCCCGCGCTGCGCCGGATCTGCTGCACTGCGCCGTCGATGCGTTCCAGCGAGGGCAGCACGGCCTGCAGCAATTGCGCGCCCGCCGCCGTGAGCTCGACCGCACGCGTGTGACGCAGGAAGAGCACCACGCCCACCTCCTCCTCCAGCGCCTGGATCTGGCGCGTCACCGCGCTCTGCGTGAGCGCCAGCTCCTCGGCGGCGGCGCGGAAGTTCAGATGACGTGCCACGGCGCCGAAGGCGCGCAGCTGGCCCACGCCGATGGGGCGGGTGCGGAGCATGGATTCGGGACTGGACACGGGCATACCTGGCGGGGTTTGATTGATGCGAAAACAGAATCAATAGCCTAACCCGAATTCATTAGACGCAGAAGGGGAATTTACCGAAGATCAAGCACCGAACTACCCATCCGGAGTCTGCAATGGCGTCTTCAAGAGATACAAAATTGCATCAATCACAGGAGGCTGGCGCCGTCGCCGGCAGCTGGCAGCTCACACCGGGCCGCGCGCTGAGCCTGTACCCGCGCGGTGACGGCCTGCTGTGCATCACCCGCGGTCGGGCCTGGGTCACGCTGGGCCTCAAGCCTGGCAGGCACCGCGACGAGGCGGGCGACCATTTCCTGGGTGCCGGCGAGCAGCTGCGTGTGCGGGCAGGACGCCATCTGGTCTTCGAGTCGCTGGACCCCGCGCCCCTGTGGTTCGAATGGGTGCCCGCGCCGGCCAGCGATCAGCTGCCGGTGCGGCCGCGACTGCTGCCACTCGCGCAGGACTGGTCCGAATTCTGGCAGTCGGCCCGCCTGACCGTGCGTGCGTTGCTGCGCCTGGCCCGTGGCCTGCTGTGTATGGTCCCCTGGCTTCTGAGCAGCGGGTTCAGGCCGCGGCGGCCCTGAGGCCTTTCAAAAGGACTCCCAGTCGTCGTCACCGCCTTTGGCGGTGGCGGTGGCACTGGACTGCTGGGGTGTCGGGGCGGTGCGGACGGCCGGGGGGGCCGGTCGCGCCGGCAGGCGCGCCGGTGCCGCTGCCGCGGCGGCTGGCCGGACGGGGGCGGCGGCCTGGCTCACCGGGGGCGCGCTGGCGCGCGGCGCGGCCTGACCCTCGGCCACACGGAACACCGACACCACCGACACCAGTTCCTGCGCCTGGCTGCGCAGGCTGCTGGCAGCGGCGGCCATTTCTTCCACCAGGGCTGCGTTCTGCTGCGTGACCTGGTCCATCTGCTGCACGGCCTCGCCGATCTGCGCCACGCCCTGGCTCTGTTCGGTGCTGGCGGCACTGATCTCGCCCATGATGTCGGTCACGCGGCGGATGCTGGCCACCACCTCGCTCATGGTCTGGCCGGCCTGGTCCACCTGGGCGCTGCCCTGCTCGACCCGGCCCACGCTGGCGGTGATCAGCTGCTTGATCTCCTTGGCCGCCTCGGCCGAGCGGCTGGCCAGGGTGCGCACCTCGCCGGCCACCACTGCAAAGCCGCGGCCCTGTTCGCCGGCCCGGGCGGCCTCCACCGCGGCATTGAGCGCGAGGATGTTGGTCTGGAAGGCGATGCCGTCGATCACGCTGATGATGTCGGCGATCTGCCGGGAGCTGTCGCTGATGCCGCGCATGGTGTCCACCACTTGGCCCACGACGCTGCCGCCCTGTACGGCCACGGTGCTGGCGCTCTGGGCCAGCTGGTTGGCCTGGCGCGCGTTGTCGGCGTTCTGCTTCACCGTAGACGACAGTTCTTCCATCGAAGCCGCGGTCTCTTCGAGCGCGCTGGCCTGTTTCTCAGTGCGTGCGCTCAGGTCCTGGTTGCCCTGGGCGATCTCGGAACTGGCCGTGGACACCGAATCGCTGCCCAGGCGCACACGGTTCACGATCTGCGCCAGGTTGTCCTGCATGACAGCCAGACTTCTGAGCACCAGGCTCACCTCGTCCTGTCCGTCCTGACGGATGGTGCTGGTCAGGTCGCCGTTGGAGACGGCGCTGGAAACCTCGACCGCATGCTGGAGGGCCTGCGAGATGCTGCGCACCAGGAAGAAACCGAACACCACAGCCAGGGCGATGCCCAGCACGATGGCGGCGATGGAGACGACGAGCAGGGACTGGTAACGCGCGACTGCGTGCCGGTATTCCTCCTGGGCGACGTCGATCTGCAGGCTCGTCAGCCGGGAAATGGACTCCTGCATGGGCGTGGCCCGGGGGCTCAGCCCCTCGCGGTAGGCACGGTCGGCGGCTTCCATCTGGCCGGCCAGCAGCGCTTCGGTCACGGCGACCACGCCATGGCGGGTGTAGTCCGTCACGCGCTCATCGAAGGTCTGGGCCAGGCGCGCTTCCTCGCTGGTCATCTGGGTGGCCATGAACAGCTTCCAGATTTCCAGCCGCTTGGTCGAATTCTCGCGGATCTCCTGGCTGCGCCGCTGGATGTTGGCGCTGTCGGTGTTGAGCAGCATGTCCATCACCAGGATGCGGTTGCGGTTGAGCAGGTAATTGATGTCGCCGAGCTGCTTGAGCGGCACGGTGCGATCCTCAAACGTGGTGCGCATGCTCTCGTCGGCCTGATGCGTGGCGTACAGGCCCAGAAAGCCGATCAGGGCCAGGAGTACCGAGAGAAGGAGGATGAGGAACCACAGACGCGTCGAGATCTTGAATTTGTTCATGGCACTCTTCTCAGGGGTGTTGGGAGGAGGTGAAACACGCCGGGGGTACGCGAGGCACTCTACGCCCGATGCCATGAAAGTGGAAGACCCGATAAAGCGAAAGGGATAGGGCCGGGCCGGCCCTATCCCCCGGGACTGGCGGCGGGGCCGCACATTCCGTTGACGTATCGAGGCTCAGTCCGCCTTGAAACCCGTGGCGGCCACGGCCTTGCTCCAGCTCATGGTGTCGGCTGCGATGATGCGGGCGAACTCCTCGGCCGAGGTGCCCGTGGCGCGAAAGCCCGCTTCGTCGAACTTGGCGCGTGCTTCGGGCGCCTTGACGGCCTTCTGCACGTCCGCGTTGAGCCGGGCCAGGATCTCGGGCGGCGTGCGGGCCGGGGCCACGATGCCGAACCAGGCGCTGAACTCCAGGCTGGGGTAGCCCTGTTCCTTGAGCGTGGGCACATCGGGCAGGGCCGCGGCGCGTGCCGGGCCCGTGGTGCCCAGGGCCCGCAGCTTGCCGGCCTTCACCTGGGGTGCGGACAGGCCCACGCTGGCGAAGACGCCATGCACATCGCCGCTGTAGAGGCCGCCCAGCGCATCCGAGGTGGTCTTGTAGTGCACGGCCTCGGGCTTGACCTTGGCCACGTCGCCCAGCTTGAACGCCCCGAAGTGGCCCAGCGTACCGGCACCGAAGGTGGCCATGAAGAGCCCCTTCTGCTGCTGCACCCAGCTCATGAACTCGGCGGCATTCGTCGCCGGTACCTTCTGCGGATTGACCAGCAGCGCGAAATCGGCGCCCACGATCTGGCTCACCGGGGCGAAGTCCTTCACGGGGTCGTAGGGCAGCTTGCTGTAGGTGCTGGGTGCGATGCTGAGCATGCCGGTCTCGCTCAACAGCAGGGTGTAGCCGTCGGGCGCGGCGCGTGCGGCTTCACTCGCAGCGATCAGGCCGGCCGCGCCGGGTTTGTTGTCGACGATCACACCCTGGCCGCCCCAGCCCTCGGAGAGCTTCTGCGCCAGCAGGCGGGCCACGATGTCGGGCCCGGTGCCCGCGGGGAAACCCACGATGATGCGCACGGGGCGGCTGGGATAGGCGGCCTGGGACTGGGCGCCGACGGAGCTCAGGCCTGCAAGCAAGGCGGCGCCGGCGACGAGGGCGCGGCGCAGGGGGGAGGTGGTTTTCATGCGGTGTCTCCTGTTTTGAAAGAATGAAGCGGGTCAGTTCACGGTGAAAAACTGCATCTCCACGCGCTCGGGCCGGCGCACGCCGCTG
>CAMLNH010000021.1 GCA_946481355.1 uncultured Curvibacter sp. | reverse complement strand
TGCAGGCACTGTGGCGTGCGCGCCTTCGGCATCGGCACCGAGACGCCGATCGGCAGGATGTATGGCGTGAACCTCGGTTGCATCGACGCACTCGATGAGGAGGCGCTGTCTCGTCTTCCCATCACCTATGTCGATGGCCGCGCGGACCGCTGGGACGCTACGCCGGCGTTCTGCAGTCACCTCTGAGCCGGCGCAGGAACCAGGGCCTGTCTGCCCCGGTGCCGGTTACTGCACGAAACGGTTGCCGCGCGAGAGGATGGTGAGTTCCACCCAGCTGCTGCCATGACGCTGGCCCGGGCCGAAGTTCAAGCTGAAGCCCTTGAGATCCAGGCGCCCCAGATTGCCCGTGGCCTGCAGCAGGCTGGCGCGTGTGACCTGGGGGCCGGCCTTCTTGAGCGCTTCGACCAGCACCTTGGCCCCGATGCAGGATTCCAGCGAGGTGTAGTTGAGCTTGGCACCGTTGAGGGTGTTGAGCGCCTCGGCACATTCCTTCATGAGCGGCACCGAGATCTGGTTGGAGCTGCGCGGCGAGGGCATGACCTGGGCCACGACCGTGCCGCGTGCGAGGTTGCCCACCGAGGCGACCAGCTCGTCCGGGTTGACGAAGGACAGGGCAGCGACGGGGATGGGAACACCCTTGTCGTTGGCGATCTTGAGGAACTCACCGACCACGTTGAACTGGGTCGTGGCCAGCACATAGTGCGGGTTGTCCTTGGCAATGGCATCGACCACGGCTGCGTCCACGGCGGCGCCGCCGCGCTTGACGGCCACGCCGCGCGGGCGCTCCAGGCCCTGGTCGGCAAAGGTGCCGGCCACGGCCTCGTAGTTGCTGCGCCCCACCTCGTCGTCGTAGTAGACCACCACGGCCTTGTTGGAGCCGACCGCGCGCTTGGATTCAAGAATCTTGAGCGTCTCATCCTTGTAGGAGGCGCGGATGGTGTAGACGTTGGGGTGGTTGCGCAGGCTCATCGAGCCGCTGAAGGGCGCGAGGAACAGCATATTGTTCTGCGCCATCAGGGGCAGGGCATCTACGCTGTTGGTCGCCGAGTTGTAACCGAACAGGGCCAGGGCACCCTGGTTCACGAGCTGTTGCGAATTTTCCGCAGCGCGCTGGCGGTTGTTGGCATTGTCCAGCGTCACGAGCTGGATCTTGCGCCCGCCCAGCTGGTTGCTGGCGTTGAACTTGTTGAAGATGGCCAGGGCGCCATCGCGCATGTCGCGGCCGATGTCGGCATTGGAGCCGCTCAGCGGCACCGACTGGCCGATGACGATGTCCTGGGCCCAAGCAGTATGCACACCCAACAGGGTGCAGAGGACTGCCGCAAAAAACTTGCTCATCTTGTCTCCTTCGTTGTTGTAACGCGGGATGCGCCGAACTTCCTCTGACGGGACGTCCTGGACACGAAACCATTCTAGGGAGGTGGGCGTGATATCCGCTTATGGATATTCAGCGTTGGGCTTATGGTTTTGCCGCGTTTCCCTGCCCGGGTTGCCAGATGGATACGGCTACCTATACTGCTTCAGGCGATACCCGCCACCGAGGAGATTCAGCATGCACAGACGATGGACAAGATCGTGGCTGACGTTGTTTCTGGGCGTGCTGCTGGCCGGGCCGGCGGCTGCACAGTCTGGGGGCGGCATGAACAGCAACAAGCCGCAGGCCAACGACAAGCTCATGAGCAAGGAGCCGGCCTACGGCAGCATGAACAGCAACAAGCCGACTTCCGGCATGAACAGTGGCGCGCCGGCCCCGCGGCAGGGTGGTCTGACGGGCGTGAACCCGAATGACCTCAAGGTCAAGCCGAACGACAAATCCATGCGCAAGGAACCCGCGAAGTAAGCTGCGGCTGCCGGGGCCCGGACTCAGGGCCAGCGTTTCTCGCGGTACCAGGCCTGCCGGGCCAGCCGCAGCATGGGCCGGTCTCCGGCCGTGTCCCCATAGGCGTGCAGCTCGGGCTGTGTTTCAGCGTACCGCTGTGCCAGCCAGGCCTGCAGGCGGCGCACCTTTTCCTCGCCATGGCAGTTGGGCGTGGCCATCTTGCCGCTGTAGCGGCCATCGAGCACTTCCATCTCGGTACAGAGCACGGCGTCGACGCACAGGCTCTCGCCCACCAGATGCATGTAGGGGCTGGTCGACGCGCTGACGAGCACGCAGCGGTGCCCCTGCTTCTGGTGCTCGACCAGGCGTTGCAGCGCCCAGGGCCGCCATTGCAGGGGAAGGTCGTGCTGCACATAGGCCCGTGCGCAGCGCGCCACCTCATCGACAGGCCGACCCGCCAGTGCGGTCTGCAGCAACTTGGCCTTGGCGCGGTGGTTGCTGGTGAGGCGCAGCACAAAGGCGATCAACCAGGGGCTGCAGGCGAAGAGCAGCCAGAGGTAGCCCGGCGTGCCGAGCAGGCGGCGCAGAAAGGGGCCCAGGGTGTCACGCCAGGTCAGCGTGCCGTCGAAGTCGAAAGCCGCAACCACGGGCGGTGCGGCACCATCGTTCACGGTTTCGGACATTGCACCTGGCCGCAGTAGCGCACACAGTAGGGGCAGCCGGTCATGGGCAGCCAGGAGGGGATGTTGTAGTAGCGCTTGAAGACCTCACCGAGCACGCCTTTTCGGTAGGCCTCGTAGTTGAAGTTGCGGCCTTCGACGACGTGGAAGGTCACGCCGCTTTGCTGCACCGTGAAGGCGCGCACGTTCTCGAAGTAAGGGCTGTAGTCGGCCAGGTTCGGCGCGTCGGCCATGAGCACGCGGATGGTCTTGCCCTGGTAGACGGCGTAGTCCACGAGCTGGTCGTCCTGGCGCGCGTGGAACTTGCCGGGACCGAAGACCGGCACGTACTGCTGCAGCACATAGCCGTAAACCGCGGCGGGCGAGTAGGCGTTGGCCATGAGCACGCTGTCGGGCGTGCGCACCTGAGCCAGCAGCTCGGGCGTGCGGAAGGCGCGCACGAAACTCGTGTAGCCCGGCTTGCCGGACCATTGCTCCAGCGTGGTGAAGGAGATGCCCAGTACCAGCACGACGTGCGCGCCCGTGAACCAGGCCAGTCCCTTGGCCGCGGACTTCAGTGCGGCTTCGGGCAGGGCCAGCGCGAACAGCGCGAAGGCGAAGGGGTAGAAGGACAGGACCCAGTGCAGGCCCACGACCTTCTTGAACGAGAGCAGGGCGAAGAAGAGCAGCGGCACCACGAGCAGCAGGGCCAGCAGGCGCTGGCGGCGTGCGGTCTCGCGCAGCGCGCTGCGGTGCTTCCAGCCCAGCCAGAGCAGCGCCGGCGTGAGCAGGTAGGCCAGCATGCCCAGGTACATGAAGGGTTTGCGCAGCTCGAAGGCGGCGTCTTCGTTGCGGTTGATGGCGTTGAACATGATGTTGGACCAGCCATGGTCCATGTTCCACGCGATGTTGATCGCCGGGCCGGGCAGGGCACAGAGCACGAGCAGCACGAAGGCTTTCCAGCGTTCGCGCCGGTAGAGCGCGAAGTACGCCAGATAGGCCAGGCCCAGCACCACGGAGAAGTATTTGGAGAGGAAGGCGCAGCCCAGGGCCAGGCCGGACAGGGCGTAGAGGCCCAGGGTGCCGCCGTCAACCTGCGCACGCCGCTCGGCGCGCAGCAGCAGCGCGGCCGAGAGCACGGACCAGAAGATCAGCGGCGTGTCGGTGGTGATCAGGGCGGTGATCCAGTTCAGCGGGGCCAGCCAGATCAGCAGCGCGGCCCAGGCGGCGCGTTCACGGTGGAGGGGTTGGAAGGCCCACCAGACCAGGCCGCCCACGGCCAGGGGCAGCAGCACGATGGGCAGACGGATGGCCCAGGTCGCCTCGCCGAAGAGCGTGCGCATGAGCCAGATCAGCCAGCCCACCATGGGCGGGTGGTCGGAGTAGCCCCAATCGGGGTAGACGCCCCACCAGTAGAAGAAGGCCTCGTCACCGGTGATCGGCAGGGCCATGGCGATCCACAGGCGCAGGGCCAGGGCGCCGAGCGCGGT
Organism: uncultured Curvibacter sp.; assembly: GCA_946481355.1. The sequence goes on along the minus strand of CAMLNH010000021.1, from coordinate 10,898 downwards.
CACGAGCAGCCAGCGCGGCAGGTTCAGGGCGGAGTCTTGGGACGTGAGGTTCATCAGCGCAGGGAGATGTCGCGGGAAACAAGCGCACTATAGAGGAGTGCGAGCGCGCCCAGGCCCACGGCCAGCCAGAGCGTGAGCAGACGTGCCAGCACGGTGATGGCCAGGGCCGCGGCCAGGCCCGCGCCGTGCAGCACGAGCAGGCCGGTCAGCAGGGCTTCGGTGCCGCCCAGGCCGGCCGGCAGCAGCGAGAGCGCGCCGCCCACCATGGCCAGGGCGTAGAAGCCGGTGGCCAGCTCGGTGGCGATCGGCACGCCCAGCTCCAGGCAGAGCAGCCACAGGGCCAGGCCTTGTGCGGCCCAGGCCACGAGGGTCTGGGCCAGCCAGAGCCAAGGCCGGTGGGACAGACAGCGCCAGGCCGACTGCAGCCAGGGCAGGCGCGTGAACAGGCGGTGGCGTTGCCGGTAGAGCACGGCGGTCAGCAGCAGGCCGGCGAAGAGCAGGCTCAGGATCAGCGGCCATTGCCAGGCTGCGGCTTGCGGCCGCTGCAGCAGCCACCAGAGCCCGGGCAGGGTCAGCAGCAGCAGGGCCAGCAGATCGGCCACGCGCTCGGCACCGAAGACGGCCAGGCTGTCGGCCGCGCCCAGCGGCTCGCGCAGCAGCAGGCCGCGCGCGGCCTCGCCCACATTGCCGGGCGTGGGGGTGAAGGTGTAGCCCGCGAGGTAGAGGCGCAGGCCGCGCCGCACACCGAAGGCGCGGCCATAGTGCGCCATCCAGCCGCGCCAGCGCAGGCCGCGCAGGACGTAGTTGAGCAGGCACAGGGCGGCGGCGGCCGCACCGACGGGGGTCCACAGGGTCTGGCCGAGCTGCGCCAGCGGCGCATCGCCCGTGAGCAGCAGCAGCACCGCGTAGACGGTGGCGGCACCACCGATGACCAGCAGCAGGGGCTTGAGCGGGAGCTTCACGCGGATGGGTGGCGTCAGCGCCAGAGCCGCGTGGCGAGAAAAATGGCCAGCCAGGCGATGCCGGCGGCGACGATCCAGGGGTCGCGCAGCAGATCGCGCGAGACGTCCTCACCGCGGCCGCGGTGCACCTGGTAGGTGTAGCGCAACAGGCCGAAGACCACCAGGGGCACGGTGTAGATCAGGCGCCCGCCATGCTGCTGCAGGGCCTCGATGCTGGTGGCGTAGAGGCCGTAGGTGATGACGGTGGCCGTCATGGTGGCGGCCATGAAGGTGTCGAGCAGGGCCGGCGGGTAGTGCTCCAGCACGGCGCGTTGCTGGTCGGGTGCGTGGAAGGTCTCGGCCTTGCGCTTGGAGAAACCCAGGAAGAGCGCAATGAACAGGCCCGTGAGCAGCAGCCAGCGCGAGGGCGGAATGCCCACGGCCACGGTGCCGGCCAGCAGGCGCAGCATGAAGCCGCTGGCGATGATGGAGACGTCGACCACGGGCACGTGCTTGAGTTTCCAGCTGTAGGCGAGGTTGAGCGCCACATAGCAGCCCAGCAGGAGCAGCAACGTGGTGCGGCCCCAGGCCAGCGCAAGCACCAGCAGTCCCAGGACGGCGGCCAGGCCCAGCGCCGCCTGCGGACTCACCGCGCCGCTGGCCAGCGGGCGCAGGCGTTTGGTGGGGTGCTGGGCATCGGCCGCGCGGTCGCGCCAGTCGTTGAGGATGTAGACCAGGCTGGACGCGGCACAGAAGGCCAGGAAGGCCCAGAGCACCTGCTCGACCAGCGGGCTGCGGTGCCAGGTGTGGCTGAACATCAGGCCGGCGAAGACGAAGATGTTCTTGAGCCACTGGTGCGGGCGCATCAGGCGCAGCAGGGCGAGCGGGGTGGAGGTCTGGGAGCTCATGGTTGCGCGCGATTGTAGGCAGGCGCGGGCCTCAGGCCAGCGCAATGCGCGCCAGCATGTCGACCACGCGCTCGTCCTCGCCGATGGCGGGGCGCAGCTGGAAATGCACCTGCGGGTGGTCGCGGCGCAGCTGCTCGACGAGCACGGGCAGGTCCTCGCGCGCATGGCGGCCGATGCCCAGGAACATGGGCACGATGGTGATCTCGTGCACGCCTTCGGCGGCCAGCGTGGCGGCGCAGGCGGGCAGGTCGGGTTCCATCAGTTCCAGGTAGGCGCAGGCCACGCGGGCCTGCGGGTCCAGGGCCGCAGCGCGGGCAGCGACGGATTCCATGGGGGCGCGCCACTGCGGATCGCGCGAGCCGTGGGCAAAGAGGATGAGGCCGCGTGACATACAGATCACCTGCGCAGGACGAGCCAGCCGAAGGCACCCAGCGATATCACCATGAAGATGAAGCCGGGCGCGGCGGCGGTGATCCAGGGCGTCCAGCGCTGGAGTTCGCCGATGTAGCCGAACATGTTGTTGAGGAAGAAGAAGCTGATGCCGGCCATGACGCCGCCGAAGACGTAGAGCGAGATGCCTTCGCTGCGGAAGTGCAGGTAGGCGAAGGGCAGGGCCATCATGACCATGACCAGGCAGGACAGGGGGTAGAAGACTTTTTTCCAGAACTCGATCTCGTAGCGCTCGGCGCTCTGGGCATTGGCTTTGAGGTGGCGGATGTACTGGAACAGGTCGACCGCGCTCATGCGGTCGGGCTTGAGCACGGCGGCCGAGATCATTTCCGCCGAGATGGCCGTGGGCCAGCGGAAGACGGGCACCGTCGTGCGTTCGATGCGGCTGAGCTGGGCGCCGCCGGCGTTGAATTCGGTGCGTTCGACGTTTTCGAGCAGCCAGGCCTCGTCTTCGGTGAAGCGCGCCACGGGGGCCTGCATCATGGAGACCAGCGAGCTCTGGTTGTCGAACTCGAAGATGCGCACGTCGCGCATGGAACCGTCGGGCGCGAGCGAGCCGACGTTGACGCCGTACTGGGCATAGGGTTCACGCTCGCGCAGCCATGCGCCGGTCTGGCCCACGGTCAGGATGTTGCCCTGGTAGTGGGCGCGCAGCAGCTGGCCCGTGCGGTCGGCCCAGGGCGTGAGGTAGTCGCCGATCACGAAGGTCAGCAGGGCGAAGGTGAAGCCCGCGGCCAGCAACATGCGCAGCGCACGCCAGGGCCCCAGGCCGCTGGTGCGCAGGATGGTGAATTCGGAGCTCTGCGCCAGCCGCGTCATGACGTAGATGGTGCCGATCAGCACGGTGATGGGCAGCAGTTCGTAGAGGTGGCTGGGCACGAGCAGCAGCACGTACAGCGCGGCCTGCGGGATCTGGTAGCCCGGCATATTGGGCTTGCCTACCGAGGCGAGCTGGTCGACGAAATCGAAGAAGGCGAACAGCGCCAGGAAGCCCAGGGTCACATAGATCACCGCGGCGAAGATCTCGCGGTGCAACAGACGGCGGATGGTGTGCATCATGCCGGACTGCCCCCGGTGGCGGATGTTTGCCGTTCGGCGGCAGCGCCGCGTACCGGCCACCAGTTCCAGTTGTAGTGGCGCTTGGCCAGCCAGAGCAGGCCGGCGCTGAGCATGCCACCGTGCAGCAGCACATTGAAGACGCCGAAGCTGGCCTGGCCGCGCGCGATCCAGTTCTGGCCCAGGATCAGAAGGTTCAGATAGATCTGGAACAGCAGCAGCGAGAACAGCAGGTTGCCGGTACGGCTCACGCGCGGGTTGATGCGGGTCGCCGCGAGCGCGAAGATGATGAGGTTGAGCGAGGCCATGGCATAGCCGATGCGCATGGTGAGCTCGCCCAGGTTCTCGCGCGTGGGCTGGCGGATCAGCTCCATCGTCGGGCGGCTGTTGAGCGAATCGACCGCACCACGCACCAGCGGGTCGCGTGCGACCAGCATGCGGTACTCCTCGAACTCACTGACTTTGACGCCCGTCTCGCCGGCCTCGCTTTCCAGGCGCTGGCCGCGTTCAAGCACGAGAAAGCGGTCGCCGTCGACCAGCTCGGTGTAGCCGCTGCGTGCAGAGATCACGGTGCGCTTGCCGCGCTCCGAGGTGGCGACGAAGACGTTGCTGGCCTTGAGCTCGTCGATATCGCCTTTTTCAACAAAGAAGACGCGCGAACCGTCGGACGACTCCTGGAACTGGCCGGGCTGCACCCGTTCCAGATCACCGCGGCGCTCGTACTGGGCGCGCATCTCGTCGATCTGGTCCTTGGCCCAGGGCCGAACGAAAAGCGCGAGCACGCCGATGGCCAGCAGCACCGGCCAGGCAAAACGCAGCAGGGGCTTGAGCAGGCTGCCCAGGCCGACACGGCTGGAGAACCAGATCACCATCTCGCTGTCGGCGTACAGGCGCGACAGCGTCATGACCACGGCGACGAAGAGGCCCAGGTTCATGAGGTTGGGCAGGTAGGTCAGCACCGTGTAGCCCATCACGAGCATCACGTCCTGCGGGTTGACGCTGCCGCGCGAGGCCAGGCCCAGGGCACGGATCAGGGTCATGGTCATGACCACCGTGACCAGCACGATCAGCGTGGCGCCAAAGCTGCGCGCCAGCTCCTTGCGGATGGAGGAATCGAATAACATTGCTCGGAAGGAAACCGCCATTATGAACTTTGAACTGCTTACCCTGGACCTGGCCGGCGCCGCAAAACAGCCGGCCGACGCGCTGATCGTGCTGCTGCCGACCGGTTTCAAGCCCGGCAAGGACGGCTTGGCGACCCTGGTGACCCAGGCGCTCAAGGCCGGCGACCTGGAGACCAAGCCCGGCAAGCTGCTGGCCCTGTACCGCCCGGCCCAGGCCAAGGCGCCGCGGGTGCTGCTGGTGGGTGCGGGCGAGGGCACGGTACGCCAGGTTCGCCAGGCGGTGAGCGCGGCGCTGGGCGCCCTGCGCAGCGGCGGGCCGGCGGTGAAGAAACTGACGCTGTGCTTTGCCGCAGCGCCCCAGGCCGGCGCGCTGCGTGCGGCCGTGCAGACCGTGGCCGACGGCAGCTACGTCTACACCACCACCAAATCCAAGGCCGAGGGCCGCAGCCTGACCCGCGTGAGCCTGGGCGTGCCCAAGGCGGCGGCGCTGCAGGCCGAGTTCGCCCAGGCCACGGCCGCGGTGGCGGGCATCGAGCTGGCCAAGGAATGGGCCAACCGGCCCGCCAACCACGCCACGCCCAGCCATCTGGCCGAGGCGGCACGCGGTCTGGCCAAGTTGCCCAGGATCAGCTGCCAGGTGCTGGGCCCGCGTGAGGTGGCCAAGCTCAAGATGGGGTCCTTCATGGCCGTGGCCCAGGGCTCGGAGCAGCCGTTGCGCTTCATCGTGCTGCAGTACCAGGGGGCAGCCAAAACCCAGGCGCCTACGGTGCTGGTGGGCAAGGGCATCACCTTCGACACGGGCGGCATTTCCATCAAGCCGGCCGCCGAGATGGACGAGATGAAGTACGACATGGGGGGGGCAGCCAGCGTGCTGGGCGTGTTCCGTGCGCTGGGTGAGCTCAAGCCTGCCATCAATGTGGTGGGTCTGATTCCGAGTTGCGAGAACATGCCCGACGGCAAGGCCGTCAAGCCCGGCGACGTGGTGACCAGCATGAGCGGGCAGACCATCGAGATCCTCAACACCGATGCCGAGGGCCGCCTCATCCTCTGCGATGCGCTGAGCTATGCCGAGCGTTTCAAGCCCGCGGCCGTGGTGGACATCGCCACGCTGACCGGTGCCTGCGTGATTGCCCTGGGTGGGGTGCGCAGCGGCCTGTTCAGTACCGACGATGCCCTGGCCCAGCGCCTGCTCACGGCGGGCGAGACCGCCCAGGACCTAGCCTGGCGCATGCCGCTGGACGAGGATTACGCCGAAGGCCTCAAGAGCAATTTTGCCGACGTGGCCAACATCGCCGGTCGTGCCGGCGGCGCCATCACGGCGGCCAAGTTCCTGCAGCGCTTCACCGCCAAGTTTCCCTGGGCCCACCTGGACATCGCGGGCACGGCGTGGAAGAGCGGGGCGGCCAAGGGCGCCACGGGCCGGCCCGTGGGCCTGCTGCTGGAGTTCCTGCTGTCGCAGGCCCAGGGCGGTTCGCGTGCGCGCAAGGCCTGAGCTCCGCCCATGACCGAGGTCGCCTTCCATTTCAATGCGCCGGACAAGCTGGCCTATGCCTGTCGCCTGCTGCGCAAGGCGGTGGCGGGTGGCGCCCGGGTGGTGGTCACGGCCCCGGCCGAGGCCCTGGCCCGGCTGGACACTTTGCTGTGGACCTTCTCGCAGACTGATTTCATCGCCCATGCCCGCGCGCCCGGCGATGCGGAGCTGCTGGCGGCTTCGCCCGTGGTGCTGACCGAAACCCCGGCGGCCGCAGAGTTGCCGCACCACCAAGTGCTGGTCAATCTGGGCACGGCGCTGCCCGGTGGCTTCGAGCAGTACCAGCGGGTGATCGAGGTGGTGAGCCTGGACGAGGACGACCGACAGCAGGCCCGCGGCCGCTGGAAGCATTACACCGAGCGTGGCTACGCCATCCAGCGCCACGATCTGAACCTCAAGACCTGAAAGGGTGCCTGCCATGCCTGCTCTGTCCAAGAAGATCATGCGCAGTCTGCCCACCCTCACCGAAGTGGTGCCGGACCAGGCGCCGGCAGCGGCGTCCCAGGCGAACGGGCCCTCCCTGGACGAGGAGGCCTTGATGCTGCGCGTGCTGCAGCGCCTGGAGCTGACGCTGGACGAGCAGGTGCGACAGGTCGTGGCCACGGTGCTGGACGAGCAGATGAAGGAACTGGCGCCGCGCATCCGCCAACGGGTGGACGCCGCCGTGCGCAAGGCTGTGACCCAGGCCGTGGCCGGCGAACTCAAACTGCCACCTTCCCTGCGCTGACGCCGACCGTCGCGCCGGCGCCGCATTTGTCTCTCACGCCGCTGGGGGTATGTGTCGGGGCATGAAATTTGCTGTAGTCTTGCGGTCGCAGTTTTGACCTGCTCAATTCAATAATCTGGAGTTCACCATGCGTCTGAAACAAGTGAATCGTGTCCTGGCCATCGTGGCCGCTGCGGCCCTGCTGGTCGCCTGCGGCAAGAAAGAGGAGGCCGCCGCCCCCGGCGCTGCCGCACCCATGCCCGTCGTGAAGGTCGGCCATGTGGGGCCGGTCAGCGGGCCCATCGCCCACCTGGGCAAGGACAACGAGCTCGGCGCGCGCATGGCGATCGACGAACTCAACGCAGCCGGCGTCAACATCGGTGGCCAGCAGGTCAAGCTGGAGCTCATGGCCGAGGACGACGGCGCCGATCCCAAGCAGGGCACGGCCGTGGCCCAGAAGCTGGTCGATGCCAAGGTGGTTGGCGTGATCGGGCACCTGAACTCCGGCACCACGATCCCGGCCTCCAAAATCTACAGCGATGCCGGCATCCCGCAGATCTCGCCCTCCGCCACCAATCCCGACTACACCCGTAAGGGCTACAAGACGGCCTTCCGCGTGGTGGCTGACGACGTGCATCTGGGCAGCACCCTGGGCAAGTACGCCGTCAACACCCTCAAGGCAAAGAATGTGGCGGTGATCGACGACCGCACGGCCTACGGCAAGGGCGTGGCCGAGGAGTTCACCAAGGCCGCCGAGGCCGCGGGCGCCAAGATCGTGGCCAAGGAATTCACGACCGACAAGGCCACGGATTTCAACGCCATCCTGACCAGCATCAAGGGCAAGAAACCCGACGTGGTCTTCTTTGGCGGCATGGATGCCGTGGGCGGCCCCATGCTGCGCCAAATGAAGTCCCTGGGCATCACGGCCAAGTTCATGGGCGGTGACGGCATCTGCACGGCCAAGCTCAGCGAGCTGGCCGGTGACGCCATCGGCAGCGAACTGGTCTTCTGCGCCGAGGCCGGCGGTGTCGAGGGCGAAGCCAAGGCCGGCATGGACAAGTTCCGTGCCGACTTCAAGGCCAAATTCAATGTCGAGGTGCAGCTCTATGCTCCTTACGTGTACGACGCGACCAAGGTCATGGTGGCAGCCATGGTCAAGGCTGGTTCTTCCGACCCTGCCAAGTACCTGCCGGTGCTGGCTGCCACGTCCGACTACAAAGGCGTGACCGGCCCGATCGCCTTCGACGAGAAGGGCGACATCAAGAACGGCGCGCTGACCCTGTTCACCTACAAGGGTGACAAGCGCGAGCAGCTGGCCGTGATCCGCTGATCACCCCGGCGCCTTTAGGAAAAGCGCCTGTGGGCGCTTTTTCTTTTTCCAGCAGCAGCAGGGACTCGGAAGCGCTCCGAGCTCGGTTACAATGGCAGGCTCCGGAGAGGTGGATGAGCGGTTTAAGTCACACGCCTGGAAAGCGTGCGTGGGGTAAAACTCACCGCGGGTTCGAATCCCGCCCTCTCCGCCAGAAAAAGAAAACCCCGCTTCGGCGGGGTTTTGCTTTTTCCGGAGAGGACGGGTGAGAACCAGCGCTCGGGTTCGGTCGAAAACAGTCCGGGGGACTGTTTTCGGACGCGCGTAGCGCGGGGGCGCAGCCTCGAGAAATTCGCGCAAGACGAATTTCGAGCAATCCCTGCCTTGCAGGCGGGAAATAACGTCGTTGGTGGGTATGCAAACAAGAGTCGGTGGGAACGCGCCGGGTATTCCGGTGCGCATGTTGAGTCTGAGGCGGGTGATCGGTGCGGTAGCCCTCCTGCTCGCCGGCCTCTGCCTGCCCGCCATCGCAGGCACCTATACCGGCCGCGTGGTCGGCATCTCCGACGGCGACACGCTGACCGTGCTGGACGCCGAGCAACGTCAGCACAAGATCCGCCTGGCCGCTATCGATGCCCCCGAAAAGCGCCAGGCCTGGGGCCAGCGGGCGCATCAATTCCTGGGTGAGCGCGTGTTTCAGCGCGTGGTCCGCATCGAGGTCAGCAAGAAGGACCGCTACGGGCGCGAGATCGGCAAGGTCCTGCTCGATGGCGAGGACATCAACCTGGCACTGCTTCGCTCGGGCCTGGCTTGGCACTACCGTGCCTACGAGCGCGAGCAGTCGTCTGAAGAGCGTGCGCTCTATGCACAAACCGAACAACAGGCTCGTGAGCATCGTCTGGGTCTGTGGCGTGACGCGCATCCCGTGGCGCCCTGGAATTTTCGCAAGGGTACGCGCCGCCCCTGACGCCAGTCAGGTTGATGCGCTGCCTACTTCTGCTGCCGCACCAAGGTCATGGCCGAGCCGATCAGGGCCGAGACTTCGCTCATATTGCCGGGGACGATGAGGGTGGTGGTGGCATCGGCGGCCACGTTGGCGTAGGCTTCCACGGCCTTCTCCGCCACCTTGAGCTGCACGGCCTGCTCGCCGCCGGGCTGGCGGATGGCGGAGGCCACGCGCTCGATGGCCTCGGCGGTGGCCAGGGCCACGGCACGGATCGATTCGGCTTCGCCCTGGGCCTTGTTGATCACGGCCTGCTTCTCGCCCTCGGAGCGGGCGATGAAGGCTTCGCGCTCACCGGTGGCGATGTTGATCTGCTCCTGGCGGCGGCCTTCGGAGGCGGCGATCAGGGCCCGCTTCTCGCGCTCGGCGGTGATCTGCGCCTGCATGGCCAGCAGGATTTCCTTGGGCGGTGTGAGGTCCTTGATTTCATAGCGCAGCACCTTCACGCCCCAGTTGAGCGCGGCTTCGTCGATGGCGTGCACCACCTGGGCGTTGATGATGTCGCGCTCTTCGAAGGTCTTGTCGAGTTCAAGCTTGCCGATGACCGAGCGCAGCGACGTCTGCGCCAGCTGGGTGACGGCGATGATGTAGTTGGACGAGCCGTAGCTGGCGCGCATCGGGTCGGTGACCTGGAAGTACAGGATGCCGTCCACCTGCAGCTGGGTGTTGTCGCGCGTGATGCAGACCTGGCTGGGCACGTCGAGCGGGATTTCCTTGAGGCTGTGCTTGTAGGCCACCTTGTCGATGAAGGGCACCAGGAAGTTCAGGCCGGGGGTGAGCGCGCCGTGGTACTTGCCCAGACGTTCGATCACCCAGGCGTTCTGCTGCGGCACAACCTTGATCGAGCGGGTGATGAAGATGATGGCGATGACCAGGATGAGGATGGAGATTTCCATGGTGGGGTCCTTTCAGATTTTTTCCACGAGCAGTCGGCTGCCCACGAGTTCGATCACGCGGTGCGTGCCGGGCTGGGGATCGACGCCGGGGCGGTGGATGGCCGTCCAGCTGGCGCCGCGGTACTTGACGCTGGCCGAGCCATCGGCGCCCCAGGACTCGATCAGCACGGTTTCGCCGACGTCCAGGTTGACGCTGCGCTGTGCGCGTGCCGAAGGATCACCGGGGCGGCGGCGCCGTACGACATACCAGAAGGCCACCGCACCACCACCGGCCAGGGCCGCGACTACCAGCTGTGCGGCCGTGGCCATGCCGGCATGCGCTGCCAGTGCACCAGCGGCCAGGCCCAGGGCCAGCATGAGCAGGTAGAAGGTGCCGGTGACGAGCTCGACCGCCACCAGGATGCCGGCGGCCAGCCACCAGAGGGTCGTGTCAGCCATGAGTCCTCTCCTATGGGTTGTTGTGTTCCAATTGCCACATTTTGCGGCAATTCTCGTGACGTTCTGAGGTCGGCCGGGGATTAATTCGTACACTTCGCGCTCATTTTTCTTTTTCCCATTCCTGCCCGGGGCCTGGTTCATGAAATTTCGTTTTCCCATCGTCATCATCGACGAAGACTTCCGTTCCGAGAACACCTCGGGCCTGGGCATCCGGGCGCTGGCCCAGGCCATCGAGGCTGAGGGCTTCGAAGTGGTGGGGGTGACGAGCTACGGCGATCTGTCGCAGTTCGCCCAGCAGCAGAGCCGCGCCAGCGCCTTCATCCTGTCCATCGATGACGAGGAGTTCTCCGGCGGGCCGGACATGGACCCCGCGGTGCTGAATCTGCGCAAGTTCATCGAGGAAGTGCGTTTCAAGAACGCCGATGTGCCGATCTACATCTACGGCGAGACCAAGACCAGCCGGCACCTGCCCAACGACATCCTGCGCGAGCTGCACGGCTTCATCCACATGTTCGAGGACACGCCCGAGTTCGTGG
>CAMLNH010000020.1 GCA_946481355.1 uncultured Curvibacter sp. | reverse complement strand
ACGAAGTCGCGCACGAACTCGTAGCGCTCCACGCGGTCGATGCCGATGCGGTGCTTGACCGTCACGGGGATGGACACCGCGTCGCGCATGGCCTTGACGCCATCGGCCACCAGCTGCGGCTCGGCCATGAGACAGGCCCCGAAGGCGCCACGCTGCACGCGCTCGCTGGGGCAGCCGCAGTTGAGGTTGATCTCGCCGTAGCCCCATTGCTCGCCCAGCTTCGCGCAACGCGCCAGGTCCTCGGGCTCGCTGCCGCCGAGCTGCAGGGCCACGGGGTGTTCCTCGGCATTGAAACTCAGGTGGCGCGCCACGTCGCCATGCAGCAGCGCACCGGTGGTGATCATCTCGGTGTAAAGGCGCGCATGGCGGCTCAGCAGGCGATGGAAGTAGCGGCAGTGCCGGTCGGTCCAGTCGATCATGGGCGCGACCGACAGGCGCCAGGATCCGGCAGCGGACGGGGGAAAGGACATGCCCGGATTATCCCTGTCCGCCAGCTAAAATGCCGGGTTACCCTACTCTTGCAACCCCACCGTCATCGCCCGCCCATGAGCACCACCGCCACCCTGACCGATTTCGAGCGCGAGATTGCCCGGTTCATCGTCACCACGCTGAACCTGGAGGTCGCCCCCGACCAGATCTCGCCGACGGACCCGCTGTATGGCGACGGCCTGGGCCTGGACTCGATCGACGTGCTCGAGATCGCGCTCGCGGTCTCCAAGCAGTACGGCTTCCAGATGCGCTCGGACGACCCCGACAACGTCACCATCTTCAGCTCGCTGCGCAATCTGGCCGCCCACATCGCCTCGCACCGGGTCTGAGCGCGCAACCCGCCTGGCCATGAAGACCGGACTCTGGCTCAAGCTGGCGCTGGCCGCCCTGCTGGTACTCGGCTACCCGCTGGGCATGCACTGGCTGCTCACGGCCTCGTCCTGGTCGCATGAGGCCCTGGCCTGGTTCAGCCTGTTGCAGAACGTGGGTATGCAGCTGCTGCTGGCGCTCTTCTTCGGCCTGACGCTGCGGCCCGGCCGGGAGCCGCTGATCGCACGCTTCGCACGCCGCATCCACGGCGCCGACTACAGCCCGCGCATCGCGCGCTACGCCCGCCAGGCTACCTGGGCCTGGACCCTGTTTTTCGTGGCCATGGTGCTGACCCCCATCGCGCTCTTTGCCTGGACCTCGGTCGAGGTGTTCTCCTTCTTCGTCAACGTGCTCTCGCTGCCCCTGCTGGGCGCGATGTTCGTGGCCGAGTACGCGGCACGACGCTGGTGCCTGCGCGGCATCGCGCATGTGCCGCTGGCGCGCAGCTTCACCCTTTACCGCGACGAGCGCCGCACGGCCGACGCCGTCGCACCGCCCAAGCCCTGACCATGCCCGCCCTGTTCTCGCACCGCTCGCCCCAGGCCGTGATGGCCTGGTCGAATGGTCGCGCCATCAGCGCGCTGGATTTTCTGGCCGCCGCGCGCCACATGGCCGCACGCCTGCCCGAGGGCTGCCCCGTGCTCAACCTCTGCAGCAGGCGCCACCACTTCGCCGTGGTGCTGGCCGCGGCCCTGCTGCGCGGCGTGCCCCTGTTGCTGCCTTCGACCCGCACACCCGAAATGCTGCAGCGCCTGGGGCAGAAGCACCCGGGTCTGCAGGCCGTGGTCGACGCCCCCGGCGACAGCGGCGGCCTGCCGCAGCTCATCTACGAGCGCGGCCCTGTCCCCACGCCCGGCGATGCCTTCGAGGTGCCCGACATCCCGGCGGAACAGATCGCCGCCTACGTCTTCACCTCGGGCTCCACGGGCGACCCTGTGCCCCACGTCAAGCACTGGGGCCTGCTGGTCGAGAACGCCCAGGGCGCGGGCCGGCGCGTGCGCGAGTGGCTGGGCACGGACGCACCCTTCACGGTCACGGGCACGGTACCGGCCCAGCACATGTACGGTTTCGAGTCCACGGTGCTGCTGCCTCTGCTCAACGAGAGCGTGATCGATGCCAGCCATCCCTTCTACCCGGCAGACATCGTGCAGGCGCTCGAAAGCACGCCCGCACCGCGCCTGCTCGTGAGCACGCCTTTCCACCTGCGCACCCTGATCGAATCGGGCCTGGCCGTGCCCCCGCTGGCCCTGCTGCTCAGCGCCACTGCGCCGCTCTCGCCGCAGCTCGCGCGTCAGGCCGAGGAACGCCTGGGTGCGCCGCTGCTGGAGATCTACGGCAGCACCGAGACCGGCCAGATCGCGATGCGCCGCGGCTCGGCCGGCGAGCTCTGGCAGACCTTCGAGGGCGTGCAGGTCCAGGCCCTGCCCACACCCGCGGGCGAAGAGCCACGTTTTGCCGCCAGCGGCGGCCATGTGGAGGGTGTGGTGCCGCTGTCGGACGTGCTCGATCTGCAGTCGCCCACGCGCTTCGCCCTGCTGGGGCGGCATGCGGACATGGTCAACATCGCGGGCAAGCGCACTTCGTTGGCCTATCTGAATCACCAGCTCAACAGCATCCCTGGTGTGCTTGATGGCGCGCTTTACTGGCCGCAGGACGCAGCGCACGATGCCCAGGCGCGCATCCAGCGCCCCATGGCTTTCGTCGTCGCCCCGGGCCTGGACGAGGGCGCGCTGCAGCAGGCCCTGCGCGAGCGCATCGACCCGGCCTTTCTGCCCCGCCCCGTCCATGTCGTCGCCGCGCTGCCGCGCAATGCCACGGGCAAGCTGCCGCAGCAGGCCCTGGCCGAACTCGCACGCCAGTTCCATCCGCCCGTCGCCCCCCAGGCTGCGGCACGACCACGCTGGAAACCCACGCCTCTGGTCAGCGGCTCGCTGGGCCTGCACGCCGTGGCCGCCGCCGGCCTCTTCACCCCGGCCTGGCCCTGGAGCGTGGGCGCGCTGGTGGCCAACCACGCCGTGATCGCCAGCACGGGCCTGTGGCCGCGCAGCACCTGGCTGGGCCCCAACCTGCTGCACCTGCCGCGCAGCCGCCCAGAAGTGGCCATCACCATCGACGACGGCCCCGACCCCGAGGTCACCCCCGCCGTGCTGGACCTGCTGGAGCAGCACGGCGCCGTGGCCACCTTCTTCTGCCTGGGCACACATGTACAGCAGCACCCTGCGCTGGCGCGCGAGATCGTGCGCCGCGGCCACGCCATCGGCAACCACAGCCAGCACCACAGCCACCGCTTCTCCCTCATGGGGCCGGGCCAGCTGCGGCGCGAGATCGGCAACGCGCAGGACAGCATCGCCCAGGCCACGGGGGTGAAGCCCGCCTTCTTCCGTGCACCTGCGGGCCTGCGCAACCTCTTCCTTGACCCGGTGCTGCACGCGCTGGACCTGCGCCTGGCCAGCTGGACGCGCCGCGGCTTCGACACCCGCACGGGCGACGCGGCCCTGGTGCTGCGCCGCCTCACCCGCGGCCTGACCGCGGGCGACATCCTGCTGCTGCACGACCACCACGCAGCCCGCACACCCCAGGGCCGGCCCGTGCTGCTGGACGTGTTGCCGCCACTGCTCGCCACCCTGCGCGAACGCGGCCTGCAGACCGTGCGGCTCAGCCCGGAACGGGCCTGAGCACCGGACGCCCCCACCTACAATGCGCCCCTCTGGTGCCTGCCCCCTCCATGTCCAAAGTACCGCTGCCGCCCGCCCTGCTTGAACAAGCCACTGCGCCCTACCGCCCGCTGGGCAAGTTCGCCTGGCATTTCGCGCGCGGCAAGCTCGGCGGCGACCCGGCCTTTGCCGGCCTGCTGCAGCGCGGCCTGATTCCCTCGCAGTCCCGCGTGCTCGACATCGGCTGCGGCCAGGGCCTGCTGGCCGCGCTGCTGGGCAGCCTCACGGGTGACTCGCCGGCCGAACGCGCCTGGCCCGCGGGCTGGGCCCCGCCGCCCACGGGCGTGCAGGTGCACGGCATCGAGCTCATGCCGCGCGACGTCGAACGTGCGCAACAGGCCCTGGCCCACCTCGGCGAGCGCGCCCGCTTCACGCTGGGCGATATGTGCACGACCCCCTTCACTCCGGCCGACGCCGTGGTCATCCTCGACGTGCTGCACTACGTGAACGAGGCCGCCCAGGAGGATGTGCTGCGTCGCGTGCGCGAGGCGCTGGCGCCCGGCGGCGTGCTGCTGCTGCGCGTGGGCGACGCCGCAGCCGGCCTGCCGTTCAGAATCAGCAACTGGGTCGACGCGGTGGTCTTCTTCGTGCGCGGCCATGGCATCTCGCGCCTCTACTGCCGCCCCCTGAGCGGATGGCAGGCGCTGTTGCAGGGCCTGGGTTTTGCCGTGGACACCGTGCCCATGCACGCCGGCACGCCCTTTGCCAACATCCTGCTGGTGGCCCGCAAGTCCGCCACCTGAGCCTATGCCTACCCTGCCGCTGCCCATCGAAACCGAGCACCCGGCCTATGCCGGCCACTTCCCGGGCCGGCCCATCCTGCCCGGCGTGGTGCTGCTCGATCGGGCGCAGCGCGCGCTGGAAGCCGCCTGCCACTGCCGCATCAGCGGCCTGGCCCAGGCCAAGTTCCTCAGCCCGGTGACGCCCGGCGAAGTGCTCGAACTGGATTACGAGGCCGGCGCCGCCGGCCTGCGTTTCGAGATCCGCTGCGGCACGCGCCGCGTCGCCAGCGGCCGTTACAGCCTGGCCACGTCATGAACACCGCGCCGCCCCGGTCCGCCGACAAGACACCGGCCTGGCTGCAACGCAAGGAACGCGGCAGCCTGCTGCTGCTGCGCTTCATGACCTGGCTCTCGCTCACGCTGGGCCGGCGCCTGACGCGCCCCATCGTCTACGGCATTGCGCTCTACTTCCTGCTGGCTGTACCCGCGGCGCGGTGCGCCTCGCGCGACTACCTGCGCCGTGCGCTGGGCCGACCTGCACGCTGGGCCGACCTGTACCGTCACATCCTGGCCTTCGCCAGCACCATCCACGACCGTGTCTACCTGCTCAACGACCGGCACGATCTGTTCGAGCTGCGCATCCACGGCCAGGACATTTTCGAGGGCCCCGATGCGCCCCGGGGCGGCTTCCTGATCTTCGGCGCCCACCTGGGCAGCTTCGAGGTGCTGCGCGCGATCGCGCGACGCGACAGCAGCCAGCCCGTCTGCGCCGCCATGTACCCGGAGAACGCACGCCTGCTCAACAGCATGCTGTCCAAGGTCAACGCGCAGATCATCCAGGACATCATTCCCCTGGGCCACATCGACGCCATCTTCCAGCTCAACGAACGCATCGAGGCCGGCGCCATGGTGGCCCTGCTGGCCGACCGCGCCACGGGCCCCGACACCTACCTGTCCATGCCCCTGTTCGGCGAACCCGCGCCCTTCCCGCTCGGCCCCTTCCGTCTGGCCGCCATCCTGCGCCGCCCCGTCTGCTTCATGACCGGCCTGTACCGCGGCGGCAATCGCTACGACATCCACTTCGAGCGCCTGGCCGATTTCAGCGCCGTGCCCGCGGGCCAGCGCGATGCTGCCCTGCGTGCGGCCATCGAACGCTACGCCGTGCTGCTCGAAAAGCACGCCAGCGCCGCACCCTACAACTGGTTCAACTTCTACGACTTCTGGAAGGGAGACGCCCGTGTATCCCGTTGAGGCTTTCATGCGGCGCACGCTGCTGCTCGCCCTGCTGTTCACCGGCCTGCCTGCCGCGCACGCCGCCGACTGGCAGCTGGCCGACCTCATGCAGCAGCTGGCCCAGGTCAAGAACGCCCAGGCCCGCTTCGTCGAGCGCAAGTACATCGCCCTGCTGGACAAGCCGGTCGAGTCCTCGGGCGAACTCTCCTTCATCGCGCCCGACCGCATGGAGATGCGCACGCTGCGGCCCAAGAAACAGTCGCTGCTGCTCGACGGCAACCGCCTCACGATGGAGCAGGACGGGCGCTCGCGCAGCGTGAGCCTGCAGGCATACCCCGAGGTGGCGGCCTTTGTCGAAGGCATACGCGGCACCCTGGCCGGCGACCGCCAGGCGCTGGAACGCGTCTACCAGGTGCACCTGATCGGCAACGCCGCGCGCTGGCAGCTGCTGCTGGTGCCGCGTGAGGCGGCCATGAGCCGCATCATCAACCGCATCCGCATCGGCGGCAGCCAGGGCGAGGTGCTCAGCGTGGCCTACGACCACGCCGACGGCGACCGCTCCGAGATGCAGATCACGCCGCTGCGTCCATGATCCTCCTGCGCCGCCACCTGCCCATCCTGCTCTGGCTCGCCGTGCTGGCGGGCTTTGGCGCCGTGATCCTGCGCACGCCCGTGGTCACCGATCTCTCGGCCTTCATGCCCAGCGCACCCAGCGAACGCCAGCAGATGCTGGTGGACCAGTTCAAGGAGGGCATCATCGCCCGCCTGGTCATCGTGGGCATCGAGGGCGGCGATGCCGCCGAGCGCGCGCGCCTCTCACGCGCGCTGGCCGACACGCTGCGCCCGCTGCCCGACTTCATCGGCGTACAGAACGGCAGCGCCGAGGAACAGGCGCGCGACCGCAGCTACTTCTTCGAGAACCGCTACCTGCTGAGCCCCGCGGTG
This sequence comes from uncultured Curvibacter sp., assembly GCA_946481355.1. The sequence continues at coordinate 8,790 of CAMLNH010000020.1, read as the reverse complement.
ACACCCGAGCGCTACAGCGAACCCGGCCTGCGCGCCGCCATCGGCAACACGCTGGCGGACATCTCGGGCAGCGCCGGCATGCTGATCAAACAGCTGTTGCCGCGCGACCCGACCGGCGAGATCCGTGAGCTGCTGGCCGGCTTCGAAGGCGGCGAGCAACCACCCAGCACCGAGGGCGTCTGGTCCACGCGCGACGGCAGCCGCGCCCTGCTGCTGCTGCAGACCCGGGCTGAAGGCTCCGACCTCGAAGCCCAGGCGCGCGCGCTCGCCGCTGTGCAGCGGGCCTTCGAGGCCGTGCCCCAGCGCCAGGCCGAGACCCGCCTGCTCATGACCGGCACGGGCGTTTTCTCCGTGCAATCGCGCGGCCTGATCCAGAGCGAAGTACGACGTCTGGCCATCGCCAGCCTGGTGCTGGTCGTGGGCCTGCTCTGGCTGGTCTACCGCTCCTGGCGTCTGCTGGGGCTGAACCTGCTGCCCATGCTCACGGGCACGCTGGCCGGCATCACGGCTGTGAGCCTGGTCTACGGCGAGGTGCACGGCATCACCCTGGGCTTCGGCACCACCATGATCGGCGAGGCCGTGGACTATGCGATCTATCTGTTCGTGCAACGCCCCGGGCCCGGTGCGCAGCGCTCCTTCTGGCGCACGCTCTGGCTGGGTCTGCTGACCTCGGTCGCGGGTTTCCTGGCCTTGCTGGGCTCGGGCTTCCCGGGCCTGGTGCAACTGGGCCTGTATTCGACGGCCGGCCTGCTGGCCGCGGTGCTGGTCACGCGCCATGTGTTGCCCCATCTGATGCCCGCGCAGCTGCCCGCCATCGAGCTGCCGCGCACCGGCGCGCTGCTGCAGCGGGCCGTGCAGCTGGCACCGCGTCTGCGCGGCCTGCTGCTGTTCTTCGTCGCGGGCATGCTGGCCGTGGTGGCCCTGCACGCCGACCGCATCTGGAACCGCAGCATCTCGGCGCTCAACCCCGTGCCGCGCGCCGCGCAGCAGCTCGACGAGGAACTGCGCCGCGATCTCGGCGCCTCCGAGCTGCGCTACCTGGCCGTGCTCACGGCCCCCGATGCCGAGCAGGGCCTGCAGCAGGCCGAGCGCGCCAGCCGCGTGCTGCAGACGCTGAGCCGCGAGGGGCTGCTGGCTGGCCACAGCGCGCCCAGCCAGGTGCTGCCCAGCCGCGCCAGCCAGCAGGCCCGCCAGGCCGCCCTGCCCGAAGCAGCCGAGCTGCAGCGCCGCCTGGCCGCGGCCCTGGCCGGCCAGCCGCTCAAGGCCGAACGCCTGCAGGGCTTTGTGGCCGACGCCGAGCGCAATCGCACCCGGCCCCTGCTGACGCGCGCCGACCTCGACGGCACGGCCGCCGCCCTGCTCCACGACACCTTGCTGGTCCAACGCGATCGCGACGTGCTCGTGCTGCTGCCCCTGCGCCCCGTGCTGCGCGAGGGCGAGGCCGTGCTGGACCTGGACCGCATCGACGCCGCCCTGCATGCCGAAGGCCTGGCCCAGGCCACGGTGATCGACCTGCTGGCCGAGACCAATGCGCTGTTCGACAGCTATCTGCACGAGGCCCTGGTCTATTCGGGCCTGGGCTGCCTGGCCATCCTGGCCATCCTGCTCTTCATGCTGCGTTCCCTGCTGCGCGCCCTGCGCGTGGCCCTGCCTCTGGTCTGCGCCGTGCTGGGGGTCACAGGGGTGCTGCTGCTGGCCGGCACCGCGTTGACCATCCTGCACCTGGTGGGCCTGCTGCTGGTCATCGCCATCGGCTCCAACTACGCGCTCTTCTTCGACAGCAGCAACACCGCCGCCAGCCCTCAGGAGCACAGGCTGACGCTGATCTCCCTGGTCACGGCCAACCTGACCATCGTCGGCAGCTTCGGCATGCTGGCGCTGTCCAGCGTTCCGGTGCTGACCATCCTCGGCGTCACGGTGGGCCTGGGCACCATGCTGGCCCTGCTGTTCTCGGCCGTCCTCGCGCAGCCCGCAACATCGCTGCCCCCGGTAAAATCGCCCGCCTGAGCCGGGTGTCCCCGCCCGCTGCCTCCCTCTCTCATGCCCGCCCTCCATCTTGCCGCCTACACCATGACCAGCGCCCTGGGCGCCGGCCTGGCCCCCACCCTGCAGGCCCTGCGCGATCAGCGCAGCGGCGTGCGCGCCCGCCGCTGGGAAACCGTGGACCTGGACACCTGCATCGGCGAAGTGCCCGAGGTCGACGCGCTGACGCTGCGCCCCGACCTCGCCGCCTACGACTGCCGCAACAACCGCCTGGCCCAGCTCGGGCTGGAGCAGGACGGCTTCGTCGCCGCCGTGCAGGCGGCCATCGCGCGGCACGGCGCGCAGCGCATCGGCGTCTTCCTCGGTACCAGCACCTCGGGCATCCTGAGCTCCGAGCTGGCCTACCGCCAGCGCGACCCGGCCACGGGCGCCTTCCTCGATGCGCTGGACTACCGGCGCACGCACAACAGCTACTCGGTGGCCGACTTCGTACGCAGCTATTTCGGGCTGCAGGGACCGGCCTTCGTGGTCTCCACCGCCTGCTCCTCCAGTGCCAAGGTCTTCGGCAATGCCCAGCGCATGATGGACAGCGGCCTGATCGACGCGGCCATCGTTGGCGGTGTCGACAGCCTGTGTCTGACGACGCTCTACGGCTTCAACTCCCTGCAACTGGTCTCGCGCCAGCCCTGCCGCCCCTACGACGCGCAGCGCGACGGCATCTCCATCGGCGAGGCCGCGGCCTTCGTGCTGGTCGAGCGGGCCGACCATGTGGCTGCAGGCGACATCCTCATGAGCGGCATCGGCGAAACGAGCGACGCGCACCATATGTCCAGCCCGCACCCCGAGGGCCTGGGTGCGCGCCTGGCCATGCAGCAGGCGCTGGACATGGCCGGCCTGCAGCCGGCGCAGATCGACTACATCAACCTGCACGGCACAGCCACCCCCAGCAACGACGCGGCCGAAGACCAGGGCGTGACCGGCCTCTTCGGCACCGTCACACCCTGCAGCTCGACCAAGGGCCACACGGGCCACACCCTGGGCGCGGCCGGCGGCATCGAGGCCATCGTCTGTGCCCTCGCGCTCGAACACAATCTGGCGCCCGGTGGCTGCGGCACCAATGCCATCGATCCGAAGCTCAAGGCGCGTTACCTCCTGCGCAACCTCGAACAACCCCTACAACACGTGCTGAGCAATTCCTTCGGCTTCGGCGGCAGCAACTGCAGCATGGTGCTCAGCAAGGTGGGAGGTGCAGCATGACACTGACTGTCCATGTGCAGGGCATCGGCATCTACGGCCCCGGCCTCACGGGCTGGGCCCAGACGGCCGAGGTGCTGGCCGGGCGCAGCGCCGAGGCCAGCGCGCCGATCCAGCTGCCCGCGCCCGAGGCCTTGCCCGCGGCCGAACGCCGCCGCGCCGGCACCACGATCAAGCTGGCCTTTGCCGTGGGCTTCGAGGCCATCCGCCAGGCCGGCGCCGATGCGTCCACGCTGCGCTCGGTCTTCACGTCCAGCGGTGGCGACTGCGACAACTGCCATGCCATCCTCGAAACCCTGGCCTCGGCTGACCGCGCGGTCTCGCCCACGCGCTTCCACAACTCGGTACACAACGCGCCCTCGGGCTACTGGAGCATCGCCACGGCCTGCCGCGCCACCACCACCAGCCTGTGCGCCTACGACGGCTCCTTCGCGGCCGGCCTGCTTGAAGCCGCCACCCAGGTGCGCAGCGCGCAGGAGCCCTGCCTGCTGCTGGCCTATGACACGCCCTACCCCGGCCCGCTGGGCGCACCGCGCCGCATCAGTCAGCCCTTCGGCCTGGCGCTGCTGCTGGCGCCGGCCGCCAGCGCCGGCACCCTGGCCACACTCAATCTGACGCTCGCACCGCAAGCGCCGCAACACCTGGACGACGCGGCGCTCGACGCCCTGCGCCTGAGCGCCCCCGCGGCCCGCAGCCTGCCGCTGCTGCAGGCCATCGCGCGCGGTGCGCGCGCCCGGATGGCGCTGGAGTATCTCGATGGGATGTCGCTCGATGTCAGCGCCCAGCCCGCTGCCTGACCACGCCTGGATTGCAGCGCGCATCCCGCATGCGGGCCGCATGTGTCTGCTCGATCGCGTGCTGGCCTGGGACGCGGCGCACATCCATTGCCTGGCCACCAGCCACACAGTGGCTGACCACCCTTTGGCCCACGCCAGCACGCTGGGCATGGCCAATGGCATCGAGTACGCGGCCCAGGCCATGGCCGTGCACGGCGCCCTGCTCGCGGGCAGCAACACCGCGCCGGCCACGGGCTTCCTGACCAGCGTGCGCGACGTGCAGTGGGATGGCGCGCGCCTGGACACCCTGGGCGTCGAACTGCAGGTGCATGCCGAGCGGCTCTCGGGCGACGACCACACCATCCTCTACGGCTTCCGGCTCGAGGCCGCGGGCCGCTCCGTGCTCAGCGGACGTGCCAGCGTCATGCTCGACGCGGGCCATCGCTGACCCAACACACGCCAGGGAACACCGCATGAAACACGCACTGGTCACCGGCGGCAGCGGCGCCATCGGCTCAGCCATCTGCCGCCAGCTTGCAGCCGACGGCCTGCACGTCGTCATCCACGCCAACCGCAATGCGGCGGCGGCCGAAGCGCTGCGTGAGGAGATCGTGGCCGGCGGCGGCTCGGCCTCCACCGTGGTCTTCGACGTGGCCGATGAGGCCGCCACGCGCGCCGTGCTCGAACCGCTGGTGGCGCAGCAGCCCATCCAGGTGCTGGTCAACAACGCAGGCATCCACGACGACGCCGTCTTCCCCGGCATGACGAGCACGCAGTGGCACCGGGTGATCGATGTCTCGCTGCACGGTTTCTTCCACGTGACGCAGCCGCTGACGATGCCCATGATCCGCATGCGCTGGGGCCGCATCATCACCATCACCTCCATCGCCGGCCTCACGGGCAACCGCGGCCAGAGCAATTACGCGGCGGCCAAGAGCGGCCTGCACGCCGCCAGCAAGACCCTGGCGCTGGAGCTGGCCAGCCGCGGCATCACGGTCAACGCCATCGCCCCGGGCATCATCGCCTCGGAGATGAGCCAGGAAGCCTTTGGCGCCGAGGACATCGCGCGCATCGTGCCCATGAAACGCGCCGGCCGGCCCGAGGAAGTGGCGGCGCTGGTGAGTTTCCTTGCTTCGGAACCCGCGGCCTACATCACCGGCCAGGTGATCTCGGTCAACGGCGGGATGGTCTGAGCCTCAGGCTGGCAGAAAGCGCCCGCCGAACCAGCGTCGGTAGCCGGCCAGCGCCAGGACGGCGCCGGCACCACCAAGCAGCAGGCCACCCAGCACGTCGATGAACACATGCTGTTTGGTCGCCATCGTCGAATAGACGATGAGCGCGCACCAGAGCCAGTTCACGGCCTGCCAGCCGCGTCCCGCACCCACGGCACGCAGCTGCGCCTGCAGCCAGAAAGCCGAATAGAAGGCGATGGCCACGTGCAGCGAAGGACAGGCATTGCCCGCGGTGTCCACGCCTTCGAGCATGGCCAGGCCGGTGCCCGGCGGCCGCTCGAAGGGCGGAATGACCGTGGGCCAGAGGTAGAAGCACAACAGCCCCGCAAGACAGGTCAGCCCCACGGCCAGGCCGTAATAGGCCAGCGGGCGCAGGGCCGGCATGAAGGCCGGCGGCAGGCAGGTGTAGAACCAGAGCGAGAGATAGGGGATCCAGGCCCACCACTGCATGGGCGTGATCTGGTCGAACCAGCTCAGCGGCATCACGGTCACCTCGGCATGCGGGTAGCGCAGCAGCAGGAAATAACCCTGAAAAAAACCCCAGATGAAGACCGCAGACCCGGCGGCCTTGAGCCACCAGAGACGCCAGAGCAGTCGGTTGAGCGTGCGTGCTGGCGTCGGCGTAACAGTGGTCATGGTCAATAATCGGTCCCTGTGATGAGATCGTACCAGCGATGAAAACCCGGCCTGTCGCGCGCCTGCTGTGGCGTGGCTACGAAATGTTGGCCATGGGTTTCGGCCTGGGTCTGCTGGCCCTGGGTTGCCTGCTCTCGCTGCCCTTGTTTCTGCTCCTGCTGGGGCTCCCATCGCAGGTGCAGCAACGCGCCGCGCGCCGCATCATCCGCACCGGGTTCAGCCTTTACCTGCGCTTGCTGCAGCTCGTCTGTCAGGTGCGCCTGGATCTGCATGAACTCGACGCCTTGCGTCACATCCGGCAGCCACTGATCGTCGTGGCCAACCACCCATCCTTGCTCGACGCCGTGCTGCTGCTCAGCGTGCTGCCCAATGCCAGCTGCGTGCTCAAGGCCGGTCTGCTGCACAACCCCCTGTTCGGGATCGGTGCGCGCATGGCCGGCTATGTGAGCAACGAAGACCCGCGCCAGATGATCCTGGACTCCACGCGCCGCCTGCACGACGGCGCGCAATTCATCCTCTTCCCCGAAGGCACGCGCACCACGGACTTTCCGCTCAACCCGCTGTCCAGTGCCTGCATCCTGCTGTCCAAGCAGAGCCGCGTGCCACTGCAGACCGTGCTGCTGGAGTTTTCCACGCCCTACCTCGGCAAGTGCTGGGGCCTGCTGAGGCCGCCCGAGCTACCGCTGACCATCCGCGCGCGACTGGGGCGGCGCTTCGAGCCGCCGGAGTACACGGGGGCCGCCCTGGCCGAGCTCGAGACCTATTTCCGGCAGGCGCTGGCCAGCACCTCAGACGGCCGCTGAAGCCTGCGCCACCGGCAAGCTGTCTTCGAGCGTCTGGCGCGGCGTGTTGATCACAAGGATCTCCACCTGCGCGGCCTCCGCGCCACCGACCGTGAGCTGGGCTGACGCCACTGCGGCGGTCTCGGACATGGGACGCGTGCGCAGATCCACCGCCACCACCTCATCCGGCAGCACCGGGCGCTTGAAGCTGCACTTGCGGATGCCGGCCAGCAGGCCCACGTACTCGCCTTCGAGACGGTGCGCTGCAGGCGAGCCCGCGCGCATGCCGGCCCCGGCCACCTGGGCGACGAGTTCGACCAGCATCACGCCCGGCACCAGGGGCAGGCCCGGGAAATGCCCGCGCAGCACGGCGCTGTCGGCCGGCCAGCAGGCCCGGGCCTGGAAGTGGTCGTGGTCCAGCACGGTGAGCGAGTGCACGAGCTGCATTTCGCCGCGGTGCGGCAGCAGACGGTAGACGCCGGCGGCATCGAGTTCGATCGGATAGACGCAAGCTTCGCTCATGCCACGGACTCCCGCGCCTCACGCATAGCGACGAGCGATCAGCGAGACGTTGCTGCCGCCGAAGGCAAAGGAGTTGGACATCACGGCACGCAGGGTCTGGTCATGGCGCGCCTCGCGCGGCACATAGTCCAGGGTACAACGTGGGTCGGGGTTCTCGAGCCAGGCCGTGGGGGGAATGCTGCCGCTGTGCAGGGCCAGCAGGCTGAAGGCGAACTCGGTGGCGCCGGCCGCGCCAATCAGATGGCCATGCAGGGCCTTGGTGGAACTCACAGGCAGGCGTCGGGCATGGTCGCCAAACGCCTGGGCGATGGTCTCGCTCTCGATCACGTCGCCGGCCTCGGTGGCCGTGCCATGGGCATTGAGGTAGTCGATGGCCTCGGGTGCCATGCCCGCATCATCCAGGGCCATGCGGATGGCACGGTACTGGCCCGCGCTCGACGGCAAGGTCAGATGCTCGGCGTCGCTGCTGCTGCCGTAGCCGCAGAGCTCGCCGTAGATGGTGGCGCCACGGCGCAGGGCGGACTCCGCCGTTTCGAGCACGAGCGCGGCCGCACCTTCGGCCAGCACGAAGCCGCTGCGATCCTTGTCGAAGGGGCGGCAGCTGGCGGCAGGGTTGTCGGGATGGGGCTTGGCCATGACGCGCAGCGCGTTCCAGGCCATGAAGACGCCGGGCACGTTCATGGCTTCGGCGCCGACGACCACGATGGCGTCGGCATAGCCGTGGCGGATGGTGCGGCAGGCCTCGCCCAGGGCCATGGCCGAGGAGGAGCAGGCCACGCTGTAGGTGTGCGTCGGGCCGCGGAACTCGTGCGCCATGGAAATGGCCGCCGTGGCCGCATTGGGCATGAGGCGCGGCACCGAGAGCGGGTGCATGACGGTCGGGTTGCGCCCGGCCTGCAGGCTCTCGTGCAGGCGCTTGTAGAGCGCCTCGCCCGTGGTCGCGCCGCCCAGGCCGATACCGGCATAGACCCCGATGCGATCGCGGTCCAGGTCCCAGGCCTCGGCCCCCGCGTCGGCCAGAGCCTCGCGACTGGCCAGCAGGGCGAACTGGGTGGCGCGGTCCAGACCCTGTTCGTTGCGGTCCAGCGACTGTGCAAAAGCGGGATCGACGTCGGCCGCCAAGGCGTTCGGCAGCCATTGCGTGATCTCGGGCGCGGCGGGCCGCACCGCGCCTTCGGCGCGCAGCAGGCGTTCGAAACTGGCCTGGCGCGTCAGGCCCAGGGGGGTCAGCAGGCCGATGCCCGTGACGACGACGCGCTGCAGCGTGCTCGCCATGCTGGAGGAAAAGGGTGGGCTCAGGCAGCCCTGCCCTGCAGCGAAGCGGGCTCGGGCAGCTGTCCGTTGTGGGCGGCGCGGATCGTGGCCTCGATGTCGGCCACCATGTCATTGAAGCTCATGCTGCTGTAGCGCGCGGGATCGTGTACCTGGAAGCCGTAGAGGTCTTCCACCTCAAAGAGCATTTCCACCACACCCAGCGAGTCCAGCCCGAGGTCCTTGACCATGAGATCGGCACGGTCGAACTCGGCCGGATCGACATTGAATTGCTGGACCACGAAGTCCTGGATGATCTGACGCAGCATGCTGGCTCTTACCCTCTGGCCTCCC
>CAMLNH010000019.1 GCA_946481355.1 uncultured Curvibacter sp. | reverse complement strand
CACAGCGCCGAGCAGATGGTCGAGGCGCTGGCGCCGGCCGGGCCCGAGGAGCGGGCCGCCTTGCTGCAGGTGCTGCGCCAGCGCCGCAACATCTACACGCCCGACGGCCGCTTCTCGGACGAGCAGCTGGACTCGGTGGAGCGCTTTCTGCACGCCACCGAGCCGTCAATGAAGGCGCGCGGCTTTCGGGTGCGCAGCGTGGTCGAAGCCCGCTGGGCCGGAAGCACGTCCTGAACTCCTGATCACCGTCTGATGCCACCACCACCCTTCTTCGAATCCTCGCTGAGCAGCTCGTCCTGGCAGGCCGTCGCGCGCCACAGTCTGCAGCGTCAGTTGATCGCGCGCTTCGCCCTGGTGTTTCTGCTGGTCACGCTGACCGGCAGCCTGCTGGCCCTGCTGGGCTACCAGACGCTGGCGCAGCAGGCGCAGCGCTACGCCAGCGACGAGGCGGCCCAACATCTGGCGCGGCGCTACGAGGCGCTGCAGGAGATCTGGCTGCGCAACGCCGACGAGGTCAAGTCGCAGATCGACTTCATGCGCGTCTTCGTGCCGCAGAAGCAGTCGGGCAACTGGCTGCGCCTGCGCGCCTACTTCGCTGCGCTCGAAGGCAAGCTGGACCGCTTTCCTTCCGGTGTGGTTCTGGATCGTCAGTCCCGCCCGGTCTTCCGCTACGGCCCCGAGGGCGAGGTGCTGCAGCGCCGCTTCCTGACCGACGCCTCCCTGCCTGCCTGGATCTACAGTGCCGAGCGCCGCACCCTGTACGCGGTGGTCACCGTGCCGCTGTGGCTGGGCGCGCAGGGCAACGGCCGTCTCGTGCTGCTGCAGCCGGTAGACAACGGCGTGCTGCGCCAGCTGGGTGCACCTGACACGCGGCTGCACCTCGTGCATGAGAACCAGGTGCTTGCGGGCTCGGGCGGCTCGGCGGACTACGAACGCCAGATCGCAGCCGACCACGTCGGCCCCATCGTAGATGAGCGCGGCCAGCGCTACGAGCAGCGCGTGCTGCCCCTGTTCGATGCCGAGGGGCCCCGTTTCGTGCTGCAGCAGAAGGTGGTGCGGGTGCTCTCGCCCCTGCTGGTGCTGGCTGGCAGCTTCACGCTCATGGCCGTGCTCGCGGCCGTGCTCTGGCTGGTGCTGGGCCGCTGGGCCAGCCGCCTGGCCCAGCGCGTGGCCCGGCTGCGCAGCGCCAACGCGCTGTTCGCACGCGAGCACGTGCTGAGCCCGACGGTGGAGCAGGCCCTGGCCCTGGCCCAGACCGACCCCGACGAGATCGGCGAGGTCGCCGTGGCCAGCCGCACCCTGATGCAGAGCGTGCTGCAGCACAACGAGGAACACTTCGCCCACCTGCAGACCCTGGACATGCTGGAAGAGGGCGTTGTGGAACTCGCGCCCGACGGTCGCTACCTGCGTGCCAGCCCGGGCTGGGCCCGGCTGGCGGGTTTCGAGCTGCAGCCCGGCGCGTTGATCTTCGACCACATCCATCTGGAGGACGTGGAGAACCTGCGGCACCAGTTCCTGCAGCTGGCCGAGGGCGAGAAGAACAGCCTGAGCGGGCGCCTGCGCCTGCGCCGGCCCGATGCCAAGGAGCTGTGGATCGAGTACCGCTTCATCTGTGGCACGCGCCGCGGCGGCAGCGTGCGCGGGGTGCTGCGCGACATCACGCAGAGTTACCAGCTCGAAAAGCACGTGACCCACATGGCCCTGCATGACGCGCTCACGGGCCTGCCCAACCGCGTGCTGCTCGAAGACCGCTGCAAGATGGCGCTGCGCAGTGCCGAGCGCAACGGCCTGACCGTGGCGCTGGGCTTCCTGGACCTGGACCATTTCAAGCACGTCAACGACCAGTTCGGCCACAAGACCGGCGACGAGCTGCTGGTGGCGCTGGCCACGGCCATGCGTCTCTGCCTGCGCGCGGGGGACACGCTGGCGCGCTGGGGCGGTGACGAGTTCGTGGTGCTGCTGCCCGACCTCGGCAGCCAGGCCGACGCCGAAGATGCCATCGCCAAGCTCGCGGCGGTCTGCCAGTCGCCCATCCTGCTCGGGGACACCGATTTCAACGCCACCTTCAGCATGGGCGTGGCGCTGTACCCGGCCGACGCCAAGAATGTCGAGACCCTGTTGTCGCAGGCCGACCGCGCCATGTTCGCGGCCAAGCAGCAGGGCCGCAACACCGTGCGCTTCTTCGCCGAGATCGCCCGGCGTGAAGAGGACCGCAAGGCGCTCTACATCCAGAACCGCCTGGCCACGGCCATCCGCGAGGGCCGCATCCGCACCTGGTTCCAGCCCATCGTGGACGCGAAGACGCGCCGCGTCGTCAGCTGCGAGGCGCTGGCGCGCTGGCAGGACGAGACCTATGGCTGGGTCTCGCCCGCCACCTTCGTGCCCATGGCCGAGAACCTGGGCCTGATCCGCGAGATGGGGCAGCAGGTCTGGCGGCAGGCGATCGAGAGCCTGCACCGCTGGCGCGAGCGCGGCCTGGACATGCGCATCTCGGTCAACGTCTCGCGTCGCCAGCTCTTCACCCCCACCTTCACGGCCGACCTGCTGGAGGACCTGGACCGTCTGGCCATTCCGGTTTCGGTCGTAGATCTGGAGATCACCGAGAGCGTGGCGATGGAAGACGCCGAACACACGGAGAAGCGCCTGGCCGAACTCACCGAGGCGGGCTTCGGCATCGCGATCGACGACTTCGGCACCGGCTACTCCTCGCTCTCGCAGCTGCACGACATGCCGGCCTCGAAGATCAAGATCGACATCTCCTTTGTGCGCCGCGCACAGACCGAACAGGGCAGCCAGCTGATCCAGGCCGTGGTCAAGATTTCGTCCGCCTTCGGCCTGCAGACGGTGGCCGAGGGCGTGGAAAGCGAGGAGATCGCCCTGGTGCTCGCCGGCCAGGGCGTGACCCTGCTGCAGGGCTACCACTTCGGCAAGCCCATGAGCGCCGAGGACTTCGAGCGCTATCTGGCCGACAACCTCAGCGCTGCCCGAGCGGTCGGGCCACGAAGCGCGTGACCTCGGCCAGCACGGCCGTGTCCTGCAGCAGCTTCATGTGCCCCAGGCCTTCGGTGCTGACGAGTTGCGCGCCGGCGATGGCGCGCGCATAGGCCTGGCCATCGGCGTGGGCGTTGATGCGGTCGCCCCGGTCGTGCAGCACCAGCGTGGGCACGCCGATGCGCGGCCCTACGGCCGGCGGTTCGAACTGTGGCATGAGGATGGCCTCGCGCGCCTCGATGCGCTGCTGCATGGCGCCGCGCGTGCGCTCGTTCAGGCCGAACAGGCGCGCGAACAGCCGGGTGTATTCATAGGGCGAGGCCGGCGGCGCCAGCAGCACGAGACACTGCAGCGCCAGCCCGCGGCTGGCTGCGTAGGCGGCGGCATTGGCGCCCAGCGAATGGGCCACCACGGCCTGCAGGTTCAGGCCCTGCGCGTGCAGGCGCGCGGCGCCGTACTCCAGTGCGCGGGCGAACTGCGGCAGGTTGCTGGTGCGGCCTGCGCTGCGCCCGTGCGCCGGCATCTCCAGCAGCAGCACCTGCAGGCCTGCCTGCCCCAGGGCCTCGGCCAGTGGCAGCATCTGCCCCGCGTGCCCGCCCCAGCCATGCACCAGCAGCACGGCCGGGGCGTCGGCTGCGGCGCGGGTGTCGCGGTAGAGCGTGAGGCCCGCGCGCTCGAAAGGCCAGCGTTCATGGGACCAGTGGGCCGGCCAGGGCCGGGCACGGCGCAGCCAGCGCGGGGGCAGCGGGGTGCCGAAAAGGCGCAGCGCAGCGCGCACGGCCAGACCGGGCCAGACCGGCTGGGTCAGGGCCAGGCCCAGGCGTGCGAGACGGATGAAAAGGCCCTGGCCGTAGTAACTGGCGGCGGCCTGGGGCGGACTGGTAGACATGGCGGGCCCTTTCAGAAAAAGATCCAGTCGCGGTTGCTGCGCGGGATGTTGCGCAGCGAGGCAAAGGCGGCGAGCACACCGCGCAGCAGCAGGTAGACGGCCAGGCCGGTCAAGATCATCCACATGATGGTTCCTTTCTTCGCACGATCGTGCGAAATTTGAGCAAACAACAGGCGACATCGGATCAACGTCGCCTTTTGTCCGCTCAGGTTTGGTAGCTTCGGAGCAGGCGCTGCCAGGTGGCCTGGGCCCGTTCGGCCGCGCGCGGGTCGCGCAGGAACCGGGCGTCGTGCAACAACCCGATGGCCATGTTGGAAAGTTCGCCGACCAGCTGCTCGGGGTCGGTGTCGGCCCGCAGATGGCCGGCGTCGACCGCCTGCAGCACGGTGCGGCGCAGGGTGCTGCGCCAGGCAGAGACCTGCTGCAGCAGGAAGTCGCGTAGTTCGCCGTCGCGGTCATCGAGCTCGAAAGCGCCGGCCGTATAGAGACAGCCTTTCTGCACCTCAACTTCGCGCATGCGCACCAGCCAGCGCTCCACGATGGCCTTGAGCCGCGGCAGGCCCTTGGGCGCCTGCATGGCGGGCACAAAGACCTCGGCCAGGAACTGCCGGCCGTACTCCTCGATCACGACTTTCTGCAAGGCTTCGCGTGAGCCGACGCGCGAGAACACGCCGCTCTTGGACAGGCCAATGCGGTCGGCCACGACCTGCAGCGAGATCGCCTCCAGACCCTGCTCGCAGGCGAGATCCAGCGCCGCGCCGATGATGGCGGTGCGGGTCATCTCGCTTTTGACGGTCTTGGTGTCGGGCGTCATGGCGGTAAATTTAGCACGATTGTGCGAAATGTCAAGTGCGACCGGAACCCGGCATCCGGCAGGCGAGTCGGACCAGAGGGGGTGCTAGAGTGAACGCAGAACAAGGCGTGAGGCAGGAGACATGCAAACAGCCCCCTACATCCCCCAGGTCAGTCTCTACCGGGACTGGCTGCGCACGCAGCGCGGCCTGGACTTCAGGAACTATGAGGAACTCTGGCGCTGGTCCGTGACGGATCTCGACGCCTACTGGCAGAGCATCTGGGACTGTTATGGTGTTCATTCGCCCACGCCCCATACGGCGGCGCTGGCCGACAACCGCATGCCAGGTGCACGCTGGTTCCCGGGCGCCAGGGTGAACTATGCGCAGCAGGTGCTGCGACACGTCCAGCCCGCACACGAGGCCGGTTTCCCCGCCATCGTGAGCCATGACGAACACAGCCTGGCCGCGGGCGAGCCCGCGCGTGAGCTCGCCTGGTCCGAGCTGCAGCGTCAGGTGGCCGCGCTGGCTCTGTACCTGCAGGCCCAGGGCGTGGGCAAGGGCGACCGCGTCGTGGCCTACCTGCCCAATGTGCCCGAGGCCATGGTGGCCTTTCTTGCGGTGGCCAGTATCGGCGCGATCTGGAGCATCTGCGCACCCGACATGGGCACGGCCGCCGTGCTGGACCGCTTTCGCCAGATCGAGCCCAAGGCCCTGATCGCCTGCGACGGTGTGCGCTACGGCGGGCGCGACACCGACCGGCGCGAGGTCGTGGCCGAGCTCTGCGCGGCCCTGCCCACGGTGCAGCACCTGGTGGCGCTGTCCTTGTTGCATCTGCCGGCCGCATCCGTGCGCGCCGGGGTGAGCGTGACCGCCTGGGCTCAGGCAGTGGCGCGCGACGATGCGCGCACGACGGCGTTCAAGCCCTTGAGCGTGCCCTTCGACCATCCGCTGTGGGTGGTCTATTCGAGCGGTACCACGGGCCTGCCCAAGCCCATCGTGCACGGGCATGGCGGCATCCTGCTCGTGGCCCTGGCCTTCACGCTGAACACCGACATCGGCTGCAGCTACGCGCCCAACAGCTGGGGCGAACGCTTCCACTGGTACAGCTCCACGGGCTGGGTGATGTGGAACTGCCAGCTCGGTGGCCTGCTCACGGGTACCACGGTCTGCATCTACGACGGCAGCCCGGGCGGCGCCACGGTGGATGCCGCGGGGAACAAGCTGGCGCCGGACTGGACCACGCTCTGGCGTTTCGTCGCCGAGACGCGCAGCACCTACTTCGGTGCCGGCGCCGCCTTCTTCGCCAACGGCATGAAGGCTGGCGTCGATCTGTGCCAGTGCGGCGATCTCACGCGGGTGCGTGCCCTGGGCTCCACGGGCTCGCCGCTGTCCGAGGAGGTGCAGCGCTGGACCAACGCGCAGATACGGCGCGTCAATCCGCGCGCAGGCGGCACGCTGAAGCGGCCCGGCGACATCTGGTGGTCCAACATCTCCGGCGGCACGGATTTCGCGGGCGCCTTCATCGCCGGCTGCCGCGAGCTCCCGCAGGTGCCGGGCGAGATGCAATGCCGCGTGCTGGGTTGCGCGGTCGAGGCCTGGGACGAGCAGGGCCAGCCCGTGACCGATGCCGTGGGCGAGCTGGTCTGTACCCAGCCCATCCCCAGCATGCCGCTCTACCTCTGGAATGATGCGGGTCACAAACGCTACCTCGCGAGCTACTTCGACATGTACCCGGCCGGTCACGGGCGACGGCCCGGCGGTGGCGATGCCGGCCCCGAGGCCGGGCCGGCCTGGCGCCATGGCGACTGGTTGCGCATCACGGCCCAGGGCGGCTGCATCATCTACGGCCGCAGCGACGCCACCATCAACCGTCACGGCCTGCGCATGGGCACCAGCGAGCTCTACAGCGCGGTGGAGGCCCTGCCCGAGGTGCTCGACTCGATGGTCGTGGACCTCGAGTACCTGGGGCGCGATAGCTATATGCCGCTGTTCGTCGTGCTGCGCCCGGGCCACGCACTGGATACGGCGATGAAGGCGCGGATCAACGACGCGATCAAGACCGCGTTGTCGCCGCGCTTCGTGCCCAACGAAATCCTGGCCGTGGCCGAGATCCCGCGCACGCTCAGCGGCAAGAAGCAGGAGCTGCCGATCAAGAAGCTGCTGCTGGGCCAGCCGCTGGAGAAAGTGGTCAACCGCGACGCTATGGCCAACCCGGTCTGTCTGGGTTGGTACGTGGAATTTGCACGGCACTACGCCGCGCGGGGCGCGCAAAGCTGACACAAGGGGGCGGGACCGCCGGATAATCCGCGCACCATGGTCCACACCCCGACCCTGCTGCTCATCAACGTGCTGGTCACGGCCACGCTCGCGTTGAGCCTGGGTGTGGTGTCCTCGCGCGAGCGGCGCGACGGCCTGTTCTGGTGGGCCGCGGCGCTGGCCATTCACACCCTGGCCTACACGCTCTACGGCCTGCGCGGCCAGGCGCCGGACTGGGCCTCGGTGCTGCTGGCCAACACCCTGCTCGCGGCCTACTTCGCGCTGATCCTCGAGGGGCTGTTCCAGTTCCAGCAGCGTGTGCCCAACCGCGCGCTGATCTGGGGGCCGGTGCTGCTGCTGCCTCTGCTGCTGACTGCGCTGCTCGACCAGATCCAGGCGCGTGTGGTGGTGGTGGGCGTGCTGTTCTCCTCGCAGGCGGTCTACACCGTTCACGTGCTGCTGCAACGGCGGCAGGAGACGCCGGGCCGCGGGCAGTACTTCGTCATGGCGGCCTATGGCGTGCTGATCGTGATGATGCTCGGGCGTGTGGCGCTGACGTTCACGGGGGGGCTGCGCTTGGGCTCCATCACGGACTCCAATCTTGTGCAGGCCATCACCTTTGTGCTGGCCACGCTGTGCCTCATGCTCATCAGCCTGGGCCTGGTGCTCATGACCAAGGAGCAGGCCGATGCGCGCAACCGTCGCCTCGCCCTGCAGGACGACCTCACCGGCCTGCACAACCGCCGCTTCATCTTCGAGGTGCTGGGCCAGCAGCTGGCGCTGGCCGAGCGGCACGGCTGGCCCATGGCGCTGCTGATCGTCGACGTGGACCATTTCAAGCGCGTCAACGACACCCATGGCCACCTGGTCGGTGACCAGGTGCTGCGCGAGCTGGCCACCTGCATCCGCAGCCGACTGCGCGCGCAGGACATCGCGGGGCGCTGGGGCGGCGAGGAGTTCATCGTGCTCCTGCCCGACACCGATGCGGCCGGGGCCACCGTGCTGGCCGAGGACTTGCGCCTGGCGGTGATGCAGCACCGCTGCCTGGACCCGCAGGGCCAACCCTTGCAGCTGACGGTGAGCATCGGGCTGCACGCGCAGGCGCAGCCCACGAGCCGTCAACGCGACGAGCTGCTGGCCGCGGCCGACCAGGCCATGTACCAGGCCAAGCGCCTGGGGCGCAACCGCGTCGAGCGGGTCTGAGCCCCGGCGGGCAGGCTTGCCCTCGGGCGGGCCGGGCCGAATAATGCGGCCATGGCGCTGCACACCCCGACCCTCTTGCTCGTCAATGTGCTGGTGACGGCGGCACTGGGCATCAGCATGGGCGTGGTGGCCCGGCGGGCCAGTCGTGACGGCATGGTCTGGTGGGCCTGGGCCATGGTCGCGCAGACCCTGACCTTTCTGCTGCTGGGTCTGCGCGGGCAGATCAGCGACTGGCTGTCCGTCGTGCTGGCCAACACCCTGATGGTGGCGACCTTCGCGCTCTTCTCCGAAGGCCTGTGCGAATTCCAGCAGCGCCGGCCCAGGCGCTGGCTGATCTGGGCGCCGGTGCTGCTGCTCCTCGTGGCGCAGCCCCTGCTTTTTGACGAGCAACGTTTCCGGCCCCTGCTGAGCAATGCGGTGATGGTGTTCCAGGCCCTGGTGCTGCTGCAGCTGATCCTGAGCGGGCGGCGTGAACGGCCGGGCCGGGGGCAGTACTTCGTGGCCGCGGGTTTCATACTCATCGTGCTGGCGCTGCTGCTGCGGCTGACAGCGCAGATCCTCGGTCAGGTGGACCTGCGCCAGGTCACGGCATCCAACCCGGTCCATGCCGTGAGCCTGCTCATGGCCACACTGATCATCGTCATCGTGGCCATGGGCCTGGTGCTGATGAGCAAGGAGCGCGCCGACGCGCTCAACCGCAATCTGGCGTTGCAGGACGAGCTGACCGGCCTGCACAACCGTCGTTCCATCCAGCGCCTGCTCGACCAGCAGCTGGCCATGCTGGCCCGGGGCCAGCGACCGCTGGCCGTGCTGATGATCGACGTGGACCATTTCAAGCGCATCAACGACACACACGGCCATCTGTCGGGCGATCTTGCCCTGCGTGAGATCGGTGCCTGCCTGCTCGCCCGCCTGCGTGGCCAGGACCTCGTGGGGCGCTGGGGTGGCGAGGAGTTCATCGCCCTACTGCCCGACACGGGCGTCGGCGGTGCGCGCAAGCTGGCCGAGCAGCTGCGGCGTGCCGTGGAGCAACTCCAGGTGGTTTCGCTGGTGGGCAAGCAGATGCCGTTGACCGTGAGCATCGGCCTGTACACGCGGGTGCCCGACGACGAGGCCACGCGCGAGGAAGTCATCGCCGCCGCCGACCAGGCGCTCTACCAGGCCAAGCAGAACGGCCGCAACCGCGTCGAGGAAGCCTGACGCTCAGGCCGCGGCGCGCTGCAGCCACGCAGCAAAGCGGGCCAACGCGGGTCGCGGTTCGCCGCGTTCAGGCAGCACCAGCCAGTAGCTGCGCCCGCTGCGCAGCGGGCGCGGGCAGGCCACCACGAGTTCGCCGCGCGCGAGCTCGGGCTCGATCAGCAGGCGCGGCACCAGGGCCAGGCCCAGGCCCTGCGCGGCGGCGGCGGCCGTCATGGAGTAGAGCTCGTAGCGCGGACCCGAGAGTGCGGACTGCGCGTCCACGCCCATGGCCTCGAACCATTGGCGCCAGGCTTCGGGGCGGGTGCTCTGCTGCAGCAGCGGCAAGGCGGCCAGATCGCGCGGCTGCAGGCGCTTGCGCGTGCCCAGCAGCGCGGGCGCGCACACCGGCACCACCTCCTCCTCGATCAGCGCCATCGCGCGCGTGCCGGCCCAGTTGGCCACCTGCTCGGCCGTGCCCGAGTAGAGCGCGGCGTCGAAGCTGGTGTCGGCAAAGAGGAAAGGGCGGGTGCGCGTCTCGATGTGCACCAGCAGTTCCGGGTGTTCGGCGGCCAGCGCCGGCAGGCGGGGCATGAGCCAGCGGGTGGCGAAGGTGGGCACGGCGGCCAGGCTGATGCTGCCGACCGCGCCTTGGCGCGACATGGCGTCCAGCGTGTCGCGCTCCAGCGCCTGCAGGCGCGGTGCGATCTGGCGCGCGTAGTCGGCGCCTTCGGGCGTGAGCGCCACGCCGTGGCGGGTGCGGCGGAACAGGGCCAGGCCCAGGTAGTCCTCGAGCGCGCCGATCTGGCGCGAGACCGCGCTTTGCGTCAGCGCCAGCTCCTGCGCGGCGCGCGTGTAGCTCTCGTGCCGGGCGGCGGCATCGAAGCAGGCCAGGGCCTGGAGGGATGGGATCTTGCGGCGCATGGTGTGCGTAAGTTACACAAATGGACTGGGTCTGACCTCTGATTTCATGGACAGACTGGGCTCCTATAAATGAGGATTCATCATATCTCGGTGCGAAATTCTCGTTTGCGGGTCCTGGGGCCGGGGCGTACGATGCGCACAGTTTTTCAGGAGCACGACCATGGCCAAGGCCGCTTTTCAATGGAATGACCCCTTTCTGCTCGACCAGCAGCTCAGCGAGGACGAGCGCATGGTGCGCGACGCCGCAGCCGCCTACTGCCAGGACCGCCTGGGGGCGCGCGTGCTCGAAGCCTTCCGTCATGAGAAGACCGACCCGGCCATCTTCCGCGAGATGGGGGCGTTGGGCCTGCTGGGCCCGACCATCCCCGAGGCTTACGGCGGCCCCGGCCTGAACTACGTGGCCTATGGCCTGATCGCGCGCGAGGTCGAGCGCATCGACTCGGGCTACCGTTCCATGATGAGTGTGCAGTCCTCCCTGGTCATGGTGCCCATCAACGAATTCGGCAGCGAGGCGCAGAAGCAGAAGTTTCTGCCCAGACTGGCGACGGGCGAATGGATCGGCTGCTTCGGTCTGACCGAACCCGACCACGGTTCCGATCCCAACTCCATGGCCACGCGTGCCTACAAGACCGCTGGCGGCTACCGCATGGTGGGCAACAAGATGTGGATCTCCAACAGTCCCATCGCCGATGTCTTCGTGGTCTGGGCCAAGGAGGTCAGCGAGAGCGGCGCTGTGGGCCCGATCCGTGGCTTCGTCCTGGAAAAGGGCATGAAGGGCCTGAGCGCACCGGCCGTGCACGGCAAGGTGGGCCTGCGCGCCTCCATCACCGGCGAGATCGTGATGGACAACGTGTTCTGCCCCGAGGAGAACGCCTTCCCCGAAGTGCAAGGCCTCAAGGGTCCCTTCACCTGTCTGAACTCGGCGCGTTACGGCATCGCCTGGGGTGCGCTGGGCGCGGCCGAGGACTGCTGGTTCCGCGCCCGCCAGTACGTGCTGGACCGCAAGCAGTTCGGCCGCCCGTTGGCCGCCAACCAGCTGATCCAGAAGAAGCTGGCCGACATGCAGACCGAGATAGCGCTGGGCTTGCAGGGCTGCCTGCGCCTGGGACGTATGAAGGACGAGGGCACGGCAGCGGTGGAGATCACTTCCATCCTCAAGCGCAACTCCTGTGGCAAGGCGCTGGACATCGCGCGTCTGGCGCGCGACATGATGGGTGGCAACGGCATCAGCGACGAGTTCGGTGTGGCGCGTCACCTCGTGAATCTGGAGGTGGTGAACACCTACGAGGGTACACACGACATCCATGCGCTGATCCTGGGGCGTGCGCAGACCGGCATCTCGGCCTTCAACTAAAGCGACCATGAGCGACAAGCCCGCCGCCCTGCCGCACCTCAAGGTGCTGGACCTGTCCCGCGTGCTCGCGGGCCCGTGGTGCACGCAGATCCTGGCCGACTTGGGCGCCGATGTGGTGAAGATCGAGCGCCCCGTCAGCGGCGACGACACGCGCCACTGGGGCCCGCCCTTCCTGAAAGACGCGCAAGGGAACGACACGGAGCACGCGGCCTACTACACCTGCGCCAACCGCAACAAGCGCTCGATCACCGTGGACATTGCCAAGCCCGAGGGCCAGGCGCTGATCCGCCAGCTCGCGCTGCAGAGCGACGTGCTGGTGGAGAACTTCAAGGTCGGGGGGCTGGCACATTACGGGCTGGACTACGCGAGCCTGAAGCAGATCAACCCCAGGCTGATCTACTGTTCGGTCACCGGCTTCGGCCAGGATGGCCCCTACGCCGAGCGCGCGGGTTATGACCTCATGGTGCAGGCCATGAGCGGCATGATGAGCATCACGGGGCGACCCGATGACGTGCCCGGCGGCGGCCCGCAGCGCGTGGGCGTGGCGCTGACCGACATCTTCACCGGCGTCTATGCGGCCACGGCCATCCTGGCCGCACTCGAGGTGCGGCACCGCACGGGCGAGGGCCAGCACATCGACATGTCCTTGCTCGACGTAGGCATGGCCATCCTGGCCAACCAGGCGGGTGGCTTCCTCAACACCGGCAAGGTGCCGCAGCGCCAGGGGAACAGCCACCCCAGCCTCGTGCCCTACCAGGACATGCCGACGAAAGACGGCGCCATGCTTCTGGCCGTCGGCAACGACGGTCAGTTCGCGCGCTTCTGCGAAGTGGCGGGTCAGCCGGCCCTCGCGCAGGACGCACGCTACGCCACCAACACCCAGCGTGTGATGCACCGCGAGGAACTGGTGCCCCAGCTCATGGCCATCACGCGCACGCGCACCACGGCCGAATGGATCGCCGCGCTGGAGCACCACGCGGTGCCCTGTGGCCCGATCAACGACATCGGGCAGGCCTTTGCCGACGCGCAGGTGCAGGCACGCGGGCTGGCGATTGAACAGCCCCGCTCGGCACAGGCCGTGGCGGCCGAGGGTGTGCCTGTGATCCGCAGCGTGGCCAGCCCGTTGCGCCTGAGCGCCACCCCGGCCGTGCTGCGTCGGGCGCCGCCCACGCTGGGCGAGCACACGGACGAGGTGCTGGGCGAGCTCGGGCTGGATGTGGCGCGCATTGCCGCCCTGCGCAGCGCGGGCATCGTCTAGTGTGTCTTCTTGCGTGCGGGCCGCCGTGCCCGCACGGCGGCAGCCAAAGCCAGCTGACCCCACTCGGCCATGACCCGGGCATCGTCGTAGACCTCGGCCGGGGCCATGTAGTACATGAGCTGCACGGTTTTGCCGCGGGCCTGGTACTGGAAGCGTTGCAGACCGGCGGCTTCGAAGCGCGGCTGGCTCTGGGCATCGGCCTTGAAGTAGAGCTGCTCGTCCGCGATGATGGCGATGAAGAGGCCGTTGCAGTACAGGCCGTGGCCACCGAACATGGAACGCGCCGTGACTGCGCCCAGCCCCGCCATCTGTCCGATGACGAACTCAAGAAATTCGCTGCGCTGCGGCATGACCTGTGGCTCTCTGGGGCTCTGGGGCTCTGGGGCTCTGGGCGGACTATAACCACAGCGCGCCGTGCACCTAGGTGACAGCCCGGGCTTGCGCCGCGCTTCACAATGCATCTGCATTACAAGGAGACAAGCATGGGAACCTCACGCCTCAACCGTCGCCAGCTCATCACGCGCAGCGCTGCACTCGCTGCCGCGCCCGCCCTGGTCAGCCCCTGGGCCCTGGCCCAGGACAAATACCCCAACCGCCCCATCACCCTGATCGCGCCCTGGCCCACGGGTGGCAGCAGTGATGCCGTGATGCGTGCCTTCGGCGAGGCGGCGGGCCGCGCGCTCGGCGGCACGGTGATCGTCGAGAACAAGCCCGGGGCCGGTGGCACGCTGGGTGCGGCCGCCATGGTGCAGGCCAAGCCGGACGGCTATTTGCTCACCCAGCTGCCGCTGGGTATCTACCGCATCCCGCACATGCAGAAAACGTCTTTCGACCCGGTCAAGGACATCACCCACATCGTCTGCCTCACGGGCTACACCTTCGGCCTGGCGGCGCGGCCCGACGCGCCTTACAAGACGCTCAAGGAGATGGTGGCCTATGCCAAGGCCAATCCGGGCAAGGTCAATTACGGCCACACGGGCACGGGCACCACGCCGCACCTGGCCATCGAGGAGTTCGCGGCCAAGGCCGGCATCGTGCTGCAGGACATCCCCTACAAGGGCTCGGCCGAGATCCTGCAGGCCATCCTCGGCGGGCACATTCCGCTCATGAGCGGCACCGCCGAATTCGCGCCGCATGTGGTGGCGGGCAAGCTCAATCTGCTGGCCACGCTGGGCAGCAAGCGCAACAAGGCTTTCCCCGATGTGCCCACGGTCAAGGAAAGTGGCTGGGACACGGTGAGCGAATCGCCCTTCGGCATCGGCGGCCCGAAGAACATGGATCCGGCCTTGGTCAAGGTCATCCACGATGCCTTCCGCCAGACGCTGGAGGACCAGCGCGTGCAGAACACGCTGGACAAGTTCTACATGCCCAGCATCTACATGAGCACGGCCGAGTACACGGCCTATGCCGAGCGCACCTTCGCGGCCGAGAAGGCCACGATCGACCGGCTCAAGGCCGCGGGCAAGATCTGATCCGTTGCGCAGGCCCGCTCAGGCGGGTCTGCGGTTGACCAGCACGATGCCCAGCGCCACCAGGGCCAGGGCGGCCAGCAGGCTGGGCGTGATCGACTCGCCCAGCCAGAGCGCACCGAAGAGCAGGGCGAACAGCGGCGTCAGGAAGGCGAAGGCCGAGATCTTGGTCGCCGGGTAGCGCCCCAGCATCCACATCCAGACCAGATAGCTCGCGAAGGCGCCCACGACCGTTTGTAGCAGCAGTGAGGTGGCGCCAAAGACGCTGAACTGCAGCGTCCAGGTCTCGCCCAGCGCCAGCGAGAGCCCGGGCAGCACCAGGGCGCTGACCGCCACCTGGTAGAACAGCAGCTTTTCGGCCGAGCAGCGTGCCAGGCGGCTGGCGCGGATCGTCACCGTGGTCAGACCCCAGGCCAGGCCGGCCGACAGGGCCAGCAAATCGCCCAGCAGCTGGCCTTCACTGCCCGGGGCCACGAAGCTTTCACGGACGGCGAACACCAGAGCAATGAAGGCCAGCCCCAGGCCCAGCCATTGCTGGGCGCGCAGCCGCTCGGCGTGCACGAGCAAGGGCAGGAACAGCGCCACCCAGAATGGCGAGGTATAGAGGAAGACGGTCAGGCGCGAGGCGGTCGTGTACTGCAGGCCGATGTAGAGGCAGGCGAACTCACCGGCGAACAGTGCGCCAGCGAGCAGGCCCGGTGCGAACGTGCCGTCGCGCGCGAACAGGGCGATGCCGCGCCAGCGGCACCAGAGCCCGAGCAGCACGGTGGCGCCGACGAAGCGCAGCGCCGCCTGGTAGATCGGCGGCAGCTCGGGCAGTGTGGCCTTGACCAGCACCTGCTGGAAGCCCCAGAACATGCAGCAGGCCAGCAGGATGCCGGCGGCCACACCGTCGAGGTGGTCCTTGCGCTGACTCATCGGCCCCTCAAAGAGGGTGCTCGGCGTAAAACCTGCCGCCGTGGAAAAGCAGGGGCGAGGCCTCGGGCCGGTGCATGCAACGCTCCACCTCGCCGACGAAGATCACGTGGTCGCCTTCTTCATAGCGGCTGCGGTTGTAGCACTCGAAGGTGGCGGCTGC
>CAMLNH010000018.1 GCA_946481355.1 uncultured Curvibacter sp. | reverse complement strand
CGCCATCGACTTCGAGATGAAGAAGCACGGCCTGGACTGCGTGCACCTGGACATCAGCCACCAGCCCAAGGCCTTCCTGCTGGAGCACTTCCCCAACATCTACGCGCGCTGCCTGGAGCTGGGGATCGACATGGCGAAACAGCCCATCCCCGTGGTGCCCGCCGCGCACTACACCTGCGGCGGCATCGTCACCGACCTGGACGGCCGTGCCGACCTACCCGGCCTGTACGCCGTGGGCGAAGCCGCCTACACCGGCCTGCACGGCGCCAACCGCCTGGCCAGCAACTCCCTGGTCGAGTGCATGGTCTACGCCCGCGCCGCAGCCCAGGAGATCGCGCGCGCGCAGCCTGCACCGGTGCCGCCCCTGCCCACCTGGGATGACAGCCGCGTGACCGACGCCGACGAATCCGTGGTGATCTCGCACAACTGGGACGAGCTGCGCCGTTTCATGTGGGACTACGTGGGTATCGTCCGCACCAACAAGCGCCTGGAGCGCGCGGCGCACCGCATCGCCCTGCTGCGCTCGGAGATCCAGGAGTTCTATTCCAGCTTCCACGTCACGCGCGACCTGCTGGAGCTGCGCAATCTCGTGCAGGTTGCCGACCTGATCGTGCGCAGCGCACAATCGCGCCATGAGAGCCGCGGCCTGCATTTCAGCCGCGATTACCCGCAGACCGACGCCACCGCACGCCCCACCATCCTGGCACCGTCGGCCGCCTGAGGCGACCCAAAGGACCGTTCTATGTACCGCACCCTGCTCAAATCCAAGATCCACCGCGCCACCGTCACCGACTGCGAGCTGCACTACGAAGGCTCCTGCGCCATCGACGAGAACCTGCTGGAAGCCGCCAACCTGCAGGAGAACGAGCAGGTCCACATCTGGAACATCAACAACGGCGAGCGCTTCATCACCTACGCCATCCGGGGCGAACGGGGTTCCGGCATCATCTCGGTCAACGGCTCGGCGGCACGCCGCGCCGCTGTGGGCGACCTGCTGATCATCGCGGCCTTCGCCCAGGTGCCAGAAGAGAAGTGCAAGGGCTTCGAGCCCAAGCTGGTGTTCGTCGACGACAAGAACCGCATCAAGGAGCAACGCAGCCATATCCCCGTGCAGGCCGCGCACGAGCCCCTGCACGTGGACCACCACGGTGGCGACAGCGCCTGAGCGCCGAAAGGACAGACCATGACCGAACAGACCATCACCCTGCACCGGGCGCCCAAGGCGCCCGTGCACCCCAAGACCGAGCGCTGGAGCGTGGACGCCATCGAGGCCCTGTTCCACCTTCCCTTCCCCGAGCTGCTCTACCGCGCCCAGATCGTGCACCGCGAGCACTTCGACCCGACGAAGGTGGAGTTCGCCACTCTGCTCTCGGTCAAGACCGGCGGCTGTCCCGAGAACTGCGGCTACTGCCCGCAGGCAGCCGAGTTCGACACCGGCGTCAAGGCCAGCAAGCTCATGGAGCTTGAAGAGGTGCTGTTCGCCGCCCAGCGCGCCAAGGACGCAGGGGCGACCCGCTTCTGCATGGGCGCCGCCTGGCGCGCCCCCAAGGACCGCGACATCGAGAAGGTCGCCGAGCTCGTGCGCGGCGTGAAGGGCCTGGGCATGGAAACCTGCGCCACGCTGGGCATGCTGGAAGACGGCCATGCCGAACAGCTGCGCGACGCCGGCCTGGACTTCTACAACCACAACCTGGACACCGCGCCCGAGTTCTACGGCGACATCGTCTCCACACGCGACTACCAGGACCGTCTGGACACGCTGGCGCGCGTGCGCGGCGCCGGCGTCAAGATCTGCTCGGGCGGCATCGTGGGCATGGGCGAGACCGTGCGGCATCGCGCCGGCCTGATCGCCGAACTCGCGAATCTAGACCCCTACCCCGAGTCTGTGCCCATCAACAACCTCGTGCGCGTCGAAGGCACGCCGCTGGCCGACCAGGCGCCCATCGACCCCTTCGATTTCGTGCGCACCATCGCCGTGGCCCGCATCACCATGCCCAAGGCGCGCGTGCGTCTCTCGGCCGGCCGCCAGCAGATGGGTGACGGCATCCAGGCCCTGTGTTTCCTGGCCGGCGCCAACTCCATCTTCTACGGCGACAAGCTGCTGGTCACCGGCAACCCTGACACCGAGGCCGACATGCAGCTCATGCAGCGCCTGGGCATGAGCCCGGCCCAGCAGCCGCCCGGCAAGACCTGAACCGCTTCTTCATCCCACCGCGACTGGAGACCACCGTGAGCGAACCGACCTCCACCAACAACGGCGCCTCCCCCTACGGCACCATCCCCCCGGCCAGCCCGCTGGCCACGCGCAAGCCCATCAGCCTGCCGCGTCTGCTGGAGATGCATGCACGCGGCGAGAAGATCACCATGCTCACGGCCTACGACGCCACCTTCGCGGCCACGGCCGACGCGGCCGGCGTCGAGTGCATCCTGATCGGTGACTCGCTGGGCATGGTCTGCCAGGGCCTCTCCAGCACCGTGGGTGTGACGCTGGAGACCATGCGCTACCACGTGGAGAGCGTTACACGCGGCGTGCGCCGCGTGCAGGGCACAGCCTGGGTCATCGGCGACATGCCCTACGGCACCTTCCATGAATCCAAGGAACAGGCCTTCCGCAATGCTTCCGTGCTCATGCAGGCTGGTGCCCACATGGTCAAGATCGAAGGCGGCGGCTGGACGGCCGAGGTCGTGCGCTTCCTGGTCGAACGCGGCATCCCCGTCTGCGCCCACCTGGGCCTGACCCCGCAGACTGTGCACGCCCTGGGCGGCTACCGGGTACAAGGCCGCGGCGACGAAGCCGCCGCCACACTCAAGCGTCATGCACTGGAGCTGCAGGACGCCGGCGCCAGCCTGCTGGTGCTGGAAATGGTGCCTGCCGCCCTCTCGGCCGACATCACACAAGCCATGCCGCGCTGCGCCACCATCGGCATCGGCGCGGGCGTGGACTGCGCGGGTCAGGTGCTGGTGCTGCACGACATGCTGGGCATGAACCTGGGCAAGATGGCCAAGTTCGTGCACAACTTCATGGCCGACGCCGGCAGCGTGCGTGGTGCCATGGAGGCCTACGTGAAAGCGGTGAAAGAAGGTTCATTCCCCGTCAACGCAAAGCACGCCTGGTGAAGACGCGTCGATGAAAGTCATCCACACCATCGCCGAGCTGCGTGCCGAACTCGGCAAGTACCAGCGCCCGGCCTTCGTGCCCACCATGGGCAATCTGCACGAGGGCCACATCGCCCTGGTCCAGCAGGCCAAGCCGCTGGGCGATGTCATGGTCAGCAGCATCTTCGTCAACCGCCTGCAGTTCCTGCCGCACGAGGATTTCGGCACCTACCCGCGCACACTGGAAGCCGACTGCGAGAAACTCCAGGCCGTGGGTTGCGACATCGTCTTCGCACCCAGCGAGCAGGAGCTCTACCCCGAGCCCCAGGGCTACAAGGTCCATCCGCCCACCGAGCTGGCCGACATCCTGGAAGGCCACTTCCGCCCCGGCTTCTTCGTCGGCGTCTGCACCGTGGTGCTCAAGCTCTTCAACCTGGTGCAACCGCGCTACGCCGTCTTCGGCGCCAAGGACTACCAGCAGCAGATGGTGATCCGCCGCATGGTGGCCCAGCTGGGCCTGCCCATCGAGATCGTCACCGGCCCCACGCTGCGCGCCGAGGACGGCCTGGCCCTGTCCTCGCGCAACGGTTACCTGAGCAAGTCAGAACGCGCCGAGGCCGTGCAGCTCTCGCGCACGCTCAAGAGCATGATCGCCATGCTGCGCGCGGGCGAGCACAACATCGCGGCCATCGAGCAGCACGCCATGCACACCCTGTCGCACCGCGGCTGGAAACCGGACTACATGACCGTGCGCCGCCGCCACGACCTGCAAGCCCCGCAGGCCGACGACCTGACGCACAGCGACCGCCTGGTTGTGCTGGGTGCCGCCCGACTCGGCACCACACGTTTGATTGACAATCTGGAAGTCTGAGACCTCCAGATTGCGACGCAGACTAACAACTGCCCGCAGGGCTTGTTAGTCGCAGGCGCCCTACCGGCGCTCATCCATCGGATGCGTCCGCCACCGGCCCGGCCAGGTGCCGTGGGCCACAAAGACCGTGCCCATGACCAGCATGTCCACCTGCAGCTGTGCACCGTACTGCTGCAGCGCAAGCCAGGGCGAGCTCAGCCCCTCGTACTGTGTGACCGACTGCGCCATGTGCATGCCGACCAACACGTTCCAGGGCGCCAACTCCGGCGCCGTCCACTTGAGCCCGGTGGCCACCACGCGCGCGCCGGGGCGCAGATGCCGCAGCAGATGCTCGATCGCCTGCGGGCTCTGCAGGATGTCGTGGGTGAAGTGCAGCAGCACGGCATCGGCCACCTGCGGCAGCAGCGCAATCTCGGCGGCGGCGCACTGCAGAGACACGTTGTTCCAGCCTGCGCGCTGGGTACGCAGGCGCGCCAGCGCCAGCATCTCGGGGCTCTGGTCCACGGCCACCACGCGGCCGGACGGGCCCACCGCATCGCGCAGCATGGGCAGGCTCATGCCCGTGCCACAGCCCAGATCCAGCACGACCTGGCCCGGTCGCAGCTGCAGGTGGTCCACGGCCATGCGGCGGATGAATTCGTAGGGAGCGAGCTGCAGCTCGTAGCTGCCCGCGCGCCAACCGTAAAGCGCACGGGCTGCCGCATGGTCGTCATCGGGTTGTGGTGCCCCGGGGGGAATCTCCTCGCGCATGGCCGCCTCCTCGCGGTGATGGTCGCCAACCGCTGCGGCTGGCCTACAGCGCGCAGCGTACTCTCTTTTGGCCGGAGTTCACCTGACATCCGAGCCCGCCCAGGGGGCTCTCCCCCTTGACTGCTTCAGGCCAGCGCCAGCAGCACCAAGCCAATGGCTGCCGGCAGCCCCTGGATGAACAGGATCTTGCGGCTGGCCGTGGCCGCGCCATAGACGCCAGCCACCAGCACACAGGCCAGGAAAAAGACCTTCACACCCATGCCGGCCGCGCCCAGGCTCAGCCCCCAGAACAGGCCGGCGGCCAGAAAGCCGTTGTACAGGCCCTGGTTGGCTGCCAGCGTCTTGGTGGCCTGGGCAAACTCCGGTGTCAGATTGAAGGCCTTGCGTCCGGCCGGCTGGTCCCAAAGAAACATCTCGAGCACGAGGATGTAGACGTGCAGCAAGGCCACGAGGGCGACGACGATATCAGCGGCGAGAGACATGAGGTGAACTCCTGAAGCAAGAATGGGGCGACTGTACGCCTATTGAAGAAAGGCGCGCACCGGCACCAGGGTGGCGGCCGGGTCTTCCTCCTGCGGCACATGGCCCAGGGTGTCGAACATCACCAGCCTGGAGCCCGCGATGTCCTGCGCAAAGCGGCGCCCGTAGGCCGGCGGAATCAGCCTGTCCTGCCCGCCCCAGAGGATGAGCGTGGGCAGCTTCAGATCCTTGATATCGGCCTCGCGTCCCGTGTTGCGCTGGATCAGGCGCTGGCGCAGGGCGGCGCGGTTGCCCTCACGACGGGCCATGTCGGTGTAATGCGCCACCAGCTCGGGCGTCACGCGCGAGGGATCACCATAGACGCTGCGGATGGACTTCTCCATCAAGCCCGGCGGCAGCAAATTGCGCATCAGGGGCTGCAACGCCGGCATGCCTGCCACGCGAAAGCCCAGGGGCACGGACCCGGATTCGAAGCGGTAGCCCGCCGCGTCCACCAGGATCAGCCGGGCCACGCGCTGCGGATGGGCATGGGCGACAGCCCATGCCACCTCGCCGCCCAGGGAATTGCCGCCGATCACGAAGCGCTGTACACCGAGCTGGTCCATCAGCGTCGCCACAAAGCGCACATAGACCGCGATGCTGTAGTCATTGGCCGCGTTCGGCCCCGTGAGGCCGAAGCCCGGCAGATCGAAACGGATCACGCGCCGCGTCTGGCGCAAGTCTGCCGCCCAGCCCTCCCATGTGTGCAAGCTGGCCGCCGTGCCATGCACCAGCACGATGGGCAACGGATCAGTGCGCGGACCTTCGTCACGCAGATGCACCTGCAGCCCCTCGACCTCGACGAACTGTGAGGGCGCTTGCCCCCATCGGGCCTTGAGCTCCGCCACCGGAAGATCCGGCGCCCAGGACCAGGCGATGAAGCCGCCGGTGGCCAGCAGCAGGACCAGCACCAGGCCGGCCAGTAGACGAAACAGGATTTTCATGGGAGGCCTCCTTGCGGGATGCGGCAGTCTAGGGCCTGTGCCTCGGCGCGTCCTGTCACCCGCCCGACAGATTCTTGAAGAAGTGTCGCGCCAGCGCGCGCCAGAAGTCCGCGCCCGTGTGCTCATCGGCCAGGCGTGAGATGTCAACGTAGCCCTTGTGCAGGATGATGCCGACGATCAGCACCAGCAGCGCAATGGCCAGCCACTGCAGCACGGTCTTGAAATGCTCTTCAGCGCGGGATGGCATAGGTGCCCACCGCATGGGCCACGGGCTCGTCCGAGCCCTCGGAATACAGCGTCACCTCGCCCACGGCCAGCGTGCGGCCCAGCTTGAGCAGCTTGCAGACCCCGATGATGTCGTGATCGCCCGCGGGCTTGCGCATGAAGTTGAAGCTCAGGCTGGTCGTCACCGCCAGCGGCACGATGCCGATCTCGCCCAGGATGGCCACATAGAGCGCCACGTCCGCCGTGGCCATCATCACCGGCCCCGACACCGTGCCCCCGGGTCGCAGCTCGGCCGCGCCCACGGTGTGGCGGATGGTGGCGCCCTGGTCGCCGACGGCGACGATGGTGCAGGGGGTCTGGGGGAATTCCTTGGCGAGGAAGGCGGAGAGTTCGGTAAGGGTGGGCATGGAGCGGATCAACACTGAGTTTGCTGTTGTGTATTGTGGAAATATCACTAAAACGGAATGTCGTCATCCATGTCCTCAAAACCCTTTGAAGACGCGCGCACTCTCTTTGGTTCAGGTGCTGTTAGTGTCAGGATATCTCTGTGAGATTCAATCCAACGTATGCCCTGGGGTGTAATTTGATAGTGCTTAACCTCGTGGGATTCAAAGCCATCGGCCTCCTCAACAACTCGTTCTAGTATGAACTCACGTCGGAATAGTCCGGACACACCCAACGCAAGTGCAACTTCGTTAAACCCTTCGCCTTTGAGTTTTTTCTCCAACTCCCAATGGGAAATACTTCCGATCGGGGTCGGCCAAAAGGCAAAGGCTGCGGTGAGCACCGTAACTTCATACTTTTCCAAATCACTAGAGAGCTCACTACCGGGCTTCAGCGTAAGCGAGGAAGCTATTCTTCTCTCCGTACTAAGTTGGTTCTTCACAAGACGAACGATTTCTCGTTCTAACTCTTCGTAGCCACTTTTGGAATCCGTCCGATAAAGAATTACCGGTCGGTGTTGGATATCGAAAGGTAATCTCGACCTCACACTCTTGTCACAGAGAATCACCGTCGGACGATTTAGTGCTAACGCGTAGCCTAGCTCTAGCCAGACATTAGGATTGTCTTCCGATACCTCCGCCACGCAGATCGCAGCCCCCTCGATAGCGCGTTCAATCTTCTCGATGACGGGGTTTAATCCTAGAATTTCATCCGCGCGTTGTGGATCAACACCTGCCTTTAGAAGAGCGGGGCGTACCGTCTCTTGATAGCGTCGATCAAACTTGCCACTATCAAAGGCCTGAATAACGAAACAAGTTGGCTTTGGTACATCGGAACTTGCAGTCATATCCACCCTTTTGGATAACTTTGTCTAATTTAACCGCCGATCAACGTCAAAATTAGCACTCCCATATACATTTGGTGTTGTGCCGTGAGCGCTCATTTATAGCAGCCATTGTCGACGCACCAAGCAACAAGACATAAACAGCTCATTTTTCAAGCAGACGTAGCAGATGCGCATGCACCGCCCCCGCCTTGAGATGACGGTGCAGTTCCAGACCCAGCGGGGCCAGCTGTTCCTCGCCCCAGGCCGTGGGCGCTTCGAGATAGACGTAGCCGCCAACAGCCGCCGCGCGCGCCGCAGCCTGCAGGGCCGATTCGAACAGGTTCGCGTCAAACGGCGGATCCAGCAGCACCAAGTCTGCGCTGCCCGCGGGCCAGGCCTTGAGCGCGGCGATGCCATCGCCACGCTGCACCTGCACAGACCCGGCCTGGAGCTGCTCCCTGATCTTCTTGAGCTGCGCCACCAGCGCCGCGTCCTGCTCCACCAGCGTGACCTCTTGCGCACCGCGCGAGGCAGCCTCGAAGCCCAGTGCGCCGGTGCCCGCGAAAGCGTCCACGCAGCGCCAGCCCGTGAGATCCTGGCCCAGCCAGTTGAACAGGGTTTCGCGCACGCGGTCGGGCGTGGGGCGCAGGCCGGGCTTGTCGGCCACGGGCAGCTTGCTGCGTTTCCACTGCCCGCCGATGATGCGCACCTCGCCCGCGGGCTGTGCCGCGCGCGGGCGGCCGGCGCTTTGGGTGGCAGGCTTCTTACTGGCCACCATCACGGCCCCCGACGATGACGGTGACCATGCGTTCGGGCTGCAGCTTGCGCGCGAAGGCCGCCTTGATGTCCGCCACCGTGACCTGGGCCACCTGCTGGGTCCAGGTGTCCAGATAGTCCAGCGGCAGGCCGTGCGCGGCGATGTTGGCCACGTTGTCGAGCAGCTTGCGGTTGTTGTCGATGCGCAGCGCGAAGCCGCCGATGAGGTTGTCCTTCGCCGCCTTGAGCTCGGCCTCGGTGGGGCCCTGCTCGACGTAGCGGCGCAGCGTATCGCGCGCTACCTGCACCGCCTGGGCAGCCTGGTCGGGGCGGGTCTGCAGGCCCATGGTGAAGGAGCCGGCGTGCAGGCCGGGGTTGAAGTAGCTGTAGACGCTGTAGCTTAAGGCCCGCTTCTCGCGCACCTCAGTGGTCAGGCGCGAGACGAAGCCGCCGCCGCCCAGGGTGTAGTTGCCCACGGTCAGCGCGAAGAAATCCGGGTCGTCGCGCTTGAAGCCGGGCTGGCCGATGTAGACGTGGGCCTGGGCGGAGTCGAAGGGGATGCGGATCTCGGCCGCTTCCTTGAGTGGCTGCACCTCGGCCACGGGCGGCAGGGGCTCGCAGGTTTTCACAGGCAGGCGCGCGAGCAATTGCGTGACCAGGGCATCGGCCTGGGCGCGCGTGACGGCACCCACGATGCTCACCTTCGCACGGCAGGGCTTGAGGTAGCGGGTGTGCCAGGCCTGCATGTCGGCCACGCCGATGCGCGCCAGCGTCTCCTCCGTGGTGTCACGGCCATAGGGATGGTCGCCGAAGACGGCGCGGTTGTAAGCGCGCACGGCCACGGTGGCGGGCCGGGTGTTGGCCTCACGCAGGGCGGCGGCCATGCGCTCGCGTTCGCGCGTCCACACCGCTTCAGGGTAAGCCGGTTCAGCCAGCTGGCGCGCGGCCAGGGCCACGGCCTTGGCCAGCAGGTCCGGGTAGGTCAGCGAGCGCAGGGAGAAACTGACGCGGTCGCCACCGTCACCGCCACCGAAGCTCGCGCCCAGATCGGCCCAGGCTTCGCCGAGGGCGTTCTCGTCAAGCGCTGCGTCGTTAGCTACCGCACGGATGCCCTTGCCCATCATGGCCGCGCTCACACCGGCCAGGCCGGTCTTTTCTGCCGGGTCGCGCCGACCGCCGGCGTCGAAGTCGATGCGCACATCGACCATGGGCACGGTGGGGCTCTCGACCAGCCACACCCCCGCGCCCGAGGGCTGGGTCCAGTGCTGGATGGGGATGCCGGCCTGGGCGGCGTCCGTCAGACCGATGAGCAGCGCAATAGCTACGTTTTTGATAGCAGACAGATTCTTCATGGTGTGCATGGCGGCGCTCCTCAATGACGGGCACCGGCCGGTGCGGGGCGACGCACACGGTTCGGGTCCGGCGGCTGGGGCAGCAGCGTAGCCACGGTGAGCTGGTCTTCGCCGAAGTAGCGAGCGGCGACGGACTGCACCTGCTCGGCGGTGATGGCGCGCAGGCGCGTGAGCAGGCGGTCGTTGGTGTCCAGCGGCAGGCCCAGCACCCAGTAGGTGCCGAGTTCGCGCGCCTGGTTGAAGAGCGAGTCGCGTTTGTAGACCTCGCCGGCCACCCACTGGGTCTTGACGCGTTCGAGCTCGACCGCGCTCACGCCCTCGCGTGCGATGCGCGCCACCTGCTCGCGCAGCGCGGCTTCCACCTGGGCTGCCGTCTTGCCCGGGGCCGGCACGCCGTCGAGGATGAACATCTGCGGGCCACGGCCCAGCAGGCCGTTGCTGGCCCCGGCGCTGTCGGCCACGCGGTCCGCCCCCTGGGTCAGTGCACGCTCCAGACGCGCACCGCTGTAGCCGTCCAGCACAGCAGCCAGCACGGTGAGTGCCAGCGCGTCGTCGTCCTCGGGGGTGGGCGCCTCCACGTTGCGCAGGCCCGGCACCTTGAACGCCAGGCTCACGTAGGCCTGCTCGGCCGGCGCCTTGAGCGCCACGCGCTTGAGCCCGGCCTGCAGCGGCTCGGTGCGCGGCTTGCGCGCGGGCACAGCGCGCGCGGGGATCTTGCCGTAATACTGGTCTGCAAGCCGCTTGACCTGCGCAGGGTCCACATCGCCCACGACCACGACCACGGCATTGGCCGGCACGTACCACTTGCGGTAGAAGTCGCGCGCGTCGGCCGGCGTCATGGCGTCGAGGTCGCTCATCCAGCCCACGATGGGGCGGCGGTAGGGCGAGGCCGTGTAGGCCGTGGCCATCAGCGTCTCGTAGAGCAGGGCGCGGGGGTTGTCCTCGGTGCGCAGGCGGCGCTCCTCCTTGACCACCTCGATCTCCTTGGTGAACTCGGCGTCGGGCCAGCGGTTGTGGGCAAAGCGGTCGGCTTCGAGCTTCATCACGTCTTCCAGGCGGGTGGCCGGAATCTGCTGGAAGTAGCCCGTGTAGTCCATGCTGGTGAAGGCGTTTTCACGCCCACCGAGCGCGGCCACGCGCCGCGAGAACTCGCCGGCCTTCAGCGTCCTGGTGCCCTTGAAGAGCATGTGCTCCAGCACATGGGCCACGCCGCTGGTGCCGTCGACCTCGTCCATGCTGCCCACGCGCAGCCAGACCATGTGCACGGCCGTGGGCGCGCGTCGGTCGGGCTGGACGATGAGCGTCATGCCGTTGGCCAGGGTGTATTGCTGGGCGCGGGTCTGGGCCTGCAGGGGGGAAACCAGCGCTGCGCAGAGGGCGATGAAGAGGGGGATCAGGCGTTTCATAGAATTGAGGGTGATCTGTCCAATGTGCACCGTGCGCGGCGTGGCTTTTGCGGGATGAGCCGCAAGGCGCAAAACCCAAGGCAAGCCTGGACGGCTTGCCTGGTTTTGCAACGCCGCGGATCGCCCGCAAAACCACGCCCCTTCGGGTTCGAACCAAAACGGGCCCTTTGCCCACCAAACCCCTTGCGTGTGCTACAGCACACGCTGCGCGGTGTTGGCGGTCAAATCATCCCGTTTTGGACTCGAACGCGCATGATGCGCATTGGACAGATCATCCCTGGATTCTAAGAAGCACCGAAATGTTCAATCTTTTCAAGAAAAAAAGCCCCACAGCAGCGCCCACGGCCCCGACCGCCACTGAAGCCCCAGCCCGCCAGGGCTGGCTGGGCAAGCTGCGCGCGGGCCTGCGCAAGACGGGCTCGAACATCGCGACCGTGTTCACGGGCACGCGCATCGACGACGCGCTCTACGAGCAGCTCGAAGAAGCCCTGCTGATGGCCGATGCGGGCGTGAACGCCACGCAGTTCCTGCTCGACGACCTCAAGCGCCGCGTCAAGGAGGCCAAAGCCACCGAGCCGGCGGCCGTCAAGGCCCTGCTGATCGACGCGCTGGCCGAGCTGCTGGCCCCGCTGGAAAAGCCGCTGAGCATCGGCGCGCAGCAGCCCACGGTGATCATGGTGGCCGGCGTCAACGGCGCCGGCAAGACGACGAGCATCGGCAAGCTCACGCACCATCTGTCGAACGACGGGGCCACGGTGCTGCTGGCCGCGGCCGACACCTTCCGCGCCGCGGCACGCGAGCAGCTGATGGTCTGGGCCGAGCGCAACACGGTGGAGATCGTGCACCAGATGGGCGGCGACCCGGCCTCGGTCTGCTTCGATGCGGTGAGCGCGGGCAAGGCACGCGGCAAGGACGTGGTGCTGGTGGACACGGCCGGCCGTCTGCCCACGCAGCTGCACCTGATGGAAGAGCTGCGCAAGATCAGGCGCGTGGTGCAGAAGGCCGACGCCACCGCGCCGCACGAGGTGCTGCTGGTGATCGACGGCAACACGGGCCAGAACGCGCTGGCCCAGGTCAAGGCCTTCGACGAGGCCCTGGGCCTCACGGGGCTGATCGTCACCAAGCTCGACGGCACGGCCAAGGGCGGGGTGCTGGCGGCGATCGCGCGTGACAAGCCCGTGCCCGTGTACTTCATCGGCGTGGGCGAGCAGCTCGACGAGCTGGAGACCTTCAACGCACGCGAATTTGCGCAGGCGCTGCTGGACTGAGCGCGACCGGACCGCCGCGCCCGCATGACCGACCCGCTCATCCTCATCCTGGGCGCCGTCCTGGGCGGGCTGGTGCAAGGCATCTCCGGCTCGAATTTCGGCATGACCTCCACCGCGGTCTGGGCCTGGTGGCTGCCGCCGCAACTGACCGCGGTGCTGTCGCTGTGCGGCTCACTCACCGGTCAGGTCCAGGCAG
Organism: uncultured Curvibacter sp.; assembly: GCA_946481355.1. The sequence goes on along the minus strand of CAMLNH010000018.1, from coordinate 2,742 downwards.
CGTTCACGCTGCGCCGCAGCTGGCACTGGAAGCGCTTCGCGCCCTTCCTGGCCGGCGGCCTGCTGGGCGTCCCTCTGGGGGTGACCCTGCTGCCGCAGCTCGACGTCGGCCTGTTCAAGACCGCGCTTGGCGGGCTGCTGGTGCTGACCTGCCCGGCCCTGCTGTTCGCCGCCAATCTGCCGCACATCCGGCGCGGCGGACGTTTCGCGGACGGCATCTCGGGCCTGCTCGGCGGCATCCTGGGGGGGCTGGGTGGCTACACGGGCATCGTCCCCACGCTCTGGTGCACGCTGCGCGGCTGGCCCAAGGATGAGCTGCGTGCCATCGTGCAGAACTTCAACCTGGGCATCCAGCTGGTCACGCTGGCGGCCTACCTGGCACGTGGCGTCATCACCTGGGACACCCTGCCCTCGCTGGCCCTGCTGATCCCCGTGGTGTTGCTCAGCGCCTGGCTGGGCACCCGGCTCTACCTCGGCCTGAGTGAAGCGCGCTTCCGGCAGATCGTGCTGCTGCTGCTGACCCTCTCAGGCGCCGCCCTGCTGGTGTCCGGGGCAGCCCAGCTGCTCGCGACATCGGCGGGCTGAGCTCAGCGGGCTGCGGCCTCACCGCTTGCGCGTTTTGCCGCGTGGTAGCGGCCCGTACCGCGCGCGTAGACGCGGTCTGCTTCGAGCACGTCGCCGGGTTCCAGATCGGCCTGTCCCGCAACGCGCTCGTACCAGGGGGCAAAGTCAATCCTGGCCAGCGCCAGCAGTTCGTCGAGGTGATCGATGACGAAGTAGCTTTCCTGGAAATCGTCGATGCGGTAGCGGGTGCGCATGACACGCGCCAGATCGAAGCGCAGCCGGTTGGGTGAGGGATCTTCGACGCTGAAGCAGGTCTCTGTGTAGGACGAGACAATGCCCGCCCCGTAGATGCGCAGCCCCTCCGCCTGCCGCATCAGACCGAACTCCACCGTGTACCAGTAGACGCGCGCCAGCTTGTCGAGCACGCCCAGGCGCTGGGCGCGCAGGCCGCCTTCCCCGTAAGCCTGGATGTAGTCCGCGATGACGGGGTTCATGAGCATGGGCACATGGCCGAAGACGTCGTGGAACACATCGGGTTCTGCCAGGTAGTCCAGCTCATGCGGCTTGCGGATAAATTGCCCGGCCGGGAAACGCCGATGCGCCAGGTGCTCGAAGAAAACCTCGTCGGGCACGAGGCCGGGCACCGCGACGATCTCCCAGCCGGTCTGCCGGCGCAGCACCCGGGACATCTGCTCGAAATCGGGGATCTGCTCCGCTCCGATCGGCAGGTTCTGCATGCCCCGGATGAATTCATCGCAGGCGCGCCCGGGCAGCAGCCGCGACTGCCGTTCGAACAGCGTGCGCCAGACGGCATGCTCCTCGGCCGTGTAGTTTGCCCAGCCCTGGTCGATGGTCCAGTCCGCGCGCTCGGGAACCTGCCCGGCCGCCAGCCCGTGTTTGGCGGATGCTTGTACGGTTTGCATGGGGCCTCCGCTCAGCGCGAGGAATCCACCGGGGCCTGCAGTGCCGCCGCGCAACGGTCCATGAAACGGGCCAGTTCGATGTCTTTCATCGTGAGGCCCGGCGCGTCATGCGTGGTCAGCACCACCGACACCCGGTTGTAGACGTTGAACCACTCGGGATGGTGGTTCATCTTTTCGGCCATCAGGGCCACCTGGGCCATGAAGCCGAAGGCCTGCGTGAAATCCGCAAAACGGTACTCGCGCGAGATCAGGCCATCGCGCTCCGCGCTCTGCATCCATTCAGGCAGGCCGGCCAGCTGCGTGCGCAACTGTTGCGCATCGAGCTTCAGGGAAGAATCGACCATCTTGCATGCTCCTGTCATCGAATGACTCCCACAAATGCCGCCACGGGAAGAAGGAGGTGGCGGCTCAACAAAGCAGGTGAGAGCTCAGTTCGGCGGAGCGCAGGGCACGCCCCGCACGCTGCGCGCGAGGTATCTGCCGATGATGCTGAAAGCGTACGTCATGGTTCGAGGCCTGCACTGTCGCCGATCCGTTGCTGATCGGCAGCAGGCTCATGCATTATGAGCGCCGCGCCCTGCACGACGCATCAGGTAAACCCCGGGCCGGGACCGGCAGCAAAAAAAGCTGGCGGCGCAGACCCTCAGCGCACGAGCAGCCGGCCTGCGGCCTGGTCCGTGACCTGGCCGATCTCGGCGGCCGCGTCGAAACCGTGGCGGCGGAAGATGTCCAGCACCTGCGGCACGCTCTCGGGCGTGCAGCTCACGAGCAGGCCACCGCTGGTCTGCGGGTCGCTGAGCAGCGCCTGATCGACCGCCGCAAAGCCTGCCGGCAGCGTGACCGAGGCACCATAGCCGGCCCAGTTGCGGCCCGAAGCGCCCGTGACATGCCCCTGGCCTGCAAGCTCGCGCACACCGGACAGCAGAGGCACGCGCGCCCAGGCTATCTCGACGCTGCACTGCGCACCGCGCGCGAGCTCCAGCGCATGGCCGGCCAGGCCGAAGCCCGTGACGTCGGTCAGCGCATGCACGCCGGCCAGCGCCGCGAGCTCAGGGCCCGGGGTGTTGAGCTGGGTCGTCGTCGCGATCATCTGCGCGTAGCCAGTCGCGGCTAGCTTTTCCTTCTTGAGCGCGGCCGAGAGCACGCCCACGCCCAGCGGCTTGCCGAGAATGAGTCGGTCGCCCGCCCGGGCGTCGGCATTGCGCTTGACACGCTTCGGGTGCACGAGGCCCAGGGCCACGAGGCCGTAGATGGGC
>CAMLNH010000017.1 GCA_946481355.1 uncultured Curvibacter sp. | reverse complement strand
TCTACGAGAAGCTCTTCAACTTCCGCGAGATCCGCTACTTCGACATCCAGGGCGAGTACACGGGCCTGACCAGCCGCGCCATGACGGCGCCCGACGGGATGATCCGCATCCCGCTCAATGAGGAGTCGGGCAAGGGCGGCAGCGGGCAGATCGAAGAGTTCCTGATGCAGTTCAACGGCGAGGGCATCCAGCACATCGCCCTGCTCAGCGATGATCTGATCGCTACGGTGGATGCCCTGCAGATGGCCGGCGTGCCGCTGATGACCGCGCCCAACGACATCTATTACGAGATGCTGGCCGAGCGCCTGCCCGGCCACGGTGAACCCGTGCCCGAGCTGCAGGCACGCGGCATCCTGATGGACGGCAGCACGAAAGACGGCAAGCCCCGCCTGCTGCTGCAGATCTTCAGCCAGACCCTGCTGGGCCCGGTGTTCTTCGAGTTCATCCAGCGCAAGGCGGACGAGGGTTTTGGTGAAGGCAACTTCAAAGCCCTGTTCGAGAGCCTGGAGCGCGACCAGATCCGCCGCGGCGCGCTCAAGGTCGGGGACTGAAGCGCGCGCCTTGCCTCAGTGAGGCTGGCGCGACGCGTAGCGCTCGCGCAGCAGCAGCGCCACAAAGACCAGCCCCGCACCGAGGCTGGTGTGGCCGCTGTAGCTGACCAGACCCAGCGCCCAGCCCTGGCTGCCCACCGCCACGGCCAGCGCGAGCAGCAGGCCAGCCCAGCCGGCCAGGCGCAAGGCACGCGTGCGGTGCGGCGCCAGGATGCGGCTGAACTGGATTTCCTGCTGCCGCTCGGTGGCCAAGGCCAGGGCAGCAAAACCCAGCAGGCTGGGCAGGAAGATGAAGGCGTGGTTCATGCGCCCTCCCCGGCCGTGCCCGGCATGGCCGCCACCGACGCGTTGCGTCGTGCAGCTTGCGCAGTCTTTCGGTACCGCCCCATGCGCACGGCCAGCAGGGCATGCAGTGCGGCCACTGCCCAGAGCATCAGGTCCATGCCCGCATAGACCCAGTCACCCTGCGCGACGCTGTGCCACAGCGGGCGCACGGTCGTGAACGCGTTGAGCAGTGGCAGCAGAGCCAGCGCCGCGGTGGCCACCCAGAGCTGTGTGAGCCAGGCCTCGCGCGCCGGGCGCAGCACGGCGTGCACCAGGGTCAGGGCCCAGACGATGAAGAAGACGTGGATCTCCCAGTCGCCGCGCCGCGCCAGATCCAGCGGCAGCAGGCGGTTGGCCCAGAGCATGCCGGCCATGGCGATGGACAGGCCGGCAATCGCTGCAATGTTGAGCCGCTCCACGAGACGGAAGCCGAAGTAGGGGCGCTCGGGGTCGGGCAGCTTCTGGCGCCGTTTGACGATCCACATCACCAGCCCCGTGCCCACCATGGCCGTGCCGGCCAGGCTGACGATGAAATAGAGCCAGCGCAGCGTGGTGTCGCTGAAGCGCCCGAGGTGCAAGGCGTAGAGCACGCCGCGTGTCTCGGCGGCAGCGCCAACCTTGTCCCTGATCTGCAGCAGCTTGCCACTGGGGCCGTCGAACAGCAGGTACTGCGGGCTCATGGAGACACGCCCTTCGTCACCACGCGTGACGAGCACGCGCGCGGCCGCATCGCCCGGATGGTTGACGATGACGCGTTCGACATTGGTCTGCCCCCAACGGGCCTGCGCCTGGCGCACCATGTCGTCCACCGGCGCCAGCGCGGCCTTCTGGCCGCTGGCCTTGCCCGAGGGTGCGGCGGCGCTGAGCTCGGCCGTGAGCTGCTGGCGCTCCGCCGGGGTCTTGAAGGCCGCCTGGTCGCCCCAGGGCATGTACATGGCCATGAGCGTGACGAGACCCGTGTACGTGATCATCAGGTGGAACGGCAGGCCGAAGACCGAGAGCGCGTTGTGCGCGTCCAGCCAGGAACGCTGCCCCTTGCCCCAGCGGAAGGTGAAGAAGTCGATGAAGATCTTCTTGTGCGTGATCACGCCGCTGACGATGGCCACCAGCATGAACATGGCGCAGAAACCAGCCAGCCAGCGCCCCCAGAGCACGGGCATGTAGTGGAACTGGAAGTGAAAGCGGTAGAAGAACTCGCCGCCCCAGGTGTCGCGTGCGGCGATCTTGGCACCGGTGGCCGGGTCGAAGGTGGCCTCCTCGAAGCCGCGCTGGCCCGGCGCACGCGGCGCGATGCGCCAGAAGCTGCTCACGCTGTTGCTGCGCCCGTCGGGCAGGCGCAGGCTCCACTGTGTGGCCTGTGGTGCGAGCACGGCCAGCTGGTCCACGACGCGCTGCGCCACCAGCGCCTGGTCGGGTACCTGGGCCTGGTGCGGCAGCTCGGGCCGCATCCATTGCGAGATCTCGTCGCGGAAATAGCTCACCGTGCCGGTGAGGAACATGGCATAGAGGAACCAGCCCGTGAGCAGACCCGCCCAGATGTGCAAGTCTGACATGGTCTGGCGTATGCCGCGGGCCTTGGGCTCCTCGCCGGTGCTCATCGTGCGCCTCCTCCCGCCCAGACCCAGCTGGCAGCCAGCAGCAGCGGCAGAGCCGCCAGCAGCAAGCCGGCCCAGGCACGCCGCGCGCTGCGCACGGCAAAGACCCAGATCACCGCGCCCGTGTAGACCAGGAAGCTCGCCAGCATGCCGGTGAGCACGGCCTGGGGCCGGCTCATCGGCAGGGCCAGCGCAGCCACACTGACCAGCGCCGCGAGCGCGTAGCCGCCGAAGAGGGCAGCCACGATGCGCGAGATCAGCGGACCGACGTGACGGATCCGGTACAGGACGGTGTTCACTTGCTCTGGTAAGGCGCGGCGGCAGGCCCTGCGGGGAGGGGCTCCAGGCCTTCGGGATGCACATAGCTCAGCGTGGTGGCGTAGCTGATGCTGTCGTACTTCTCGGGGCCGTTGACACCGGGGCGCTCGCCGGGCGTGCGCTCGGTATGGCTGACCTCGGCCACGTAGGGGCCCTTCCAGGGCAGGCTGAACTGCACCCGGCCCTCGGCATCGGTCTGGGCTTCGCGTGCCCAACCCGATTGGGTGACCAGCGTGACCTTGGTCTTGGCCTTGGGCTTGCCCTGGTAGTAGAGCCTGAGCTCGCCGGTCTTGCCCGTGGGCACCAGATCGAGCACCAGTCGCGGCTCCTGCGCGCTGAAGTCGCTGATCAGGCGCGCGGCCGGGTGGTACCAGCCCTTGCCACCATCCTTGATGCTGAAGAGCGGGTAGCGGGCCTCCTCGGCCACGATGCTCTCGCCCTGGCCGGCCTTGAAAGGCAGGGTGTAGGCATCGCGGGTCTTGCCGGCCTGGGCGCTGGTCTTCACGTCCTTGCCCGCGACCAGGGTGGCCGTGGGCTGCACGAACTTGTCGAGCAGGCCCGGCGAGACCTCACGCAGGTTCTCGCCAAACTCACCGAAACGCAGGGCCGTGCCCTGGCCTTCGACGGCTTCGAGCCAGATCTGATGGGCCTGCGCCGTGCCTGCGGCACAAGCCAGGGCGGCGAGAGCGATCCAGAGTTTTTTCATGTAGGGCTCCTTGGGGTAGGGGGGGCAACAGATGGACATCAGAAATCGACGGTGGCCGAGACCACGAGGGTGCGCGGGGCGCTGACGGTGGCATAGTTGTTGCCGCTCATCATCCAGTAGCTCTTGTCACTCAGGTTCTTGATGGCGGCGCGCAACATGAGCGGACGGCCATCCATCTGCGTGCGATAGCGCGCACCGATGTCGTACCGGGTCCAGCCCGGAACGACGAAGGTGTTTTCGCTGTTGCCGTAGGCCGATGAGGTGTTGATCACGCGGCCGTTCAGGCTCAGCCCCTGGACCCAGGGCGTATCCCAGTCGGCCCCGAGATTGAGGGTGCGGAACGGAACGCCACCCGTCCTGTTGCCAACGTTGGTTCCGCCCGTCGCGCTGGTGAGCTTGGAGTCATTGAACATCGCACTGGTCATGAAACGCAGGCCACGCTGAACCTCGCCATACGCCGTGAGCTCCAGACCACGGTTACGGTTTTCGCCGTTGTAGCTGAGGACGTTGTTCTCGGCCATGGAATTGGGGCGCTCGATCTGGAACAGACTGACCCCGGTCATGACCTTGCCCCAATCCACCTTTACGCCCACTTCGCGTTGCGTGGACTTGTAGGGGGCCAGGATTTCGCCCGCATTGTTGTAGGTCGCACCCACAATCTGGCCACGCGTCAGCCCTTGGGTGTAGTTGCCATAGAGCGAGACATTGCCTGCAGGTTTGAACACGATGCCCGCCAGGGGGGACACCGCGCTGGCCTTGTAGTGCGTGGTTTCGGCCCCTGTCGTCTGGTTGAAGTTCTGCTGCACGATGGACTGGTCACGCAGCCCCACGGTCAGCAGCACACGGTCCTGGGCAAATGCCATGGTGTCCGTCAGAGCGTTGCTGTACAGGATGTTCTCAGCGCTCTTGGTCGCGGGACCACGCGGGGTTGTCACGGTCGGCAGCGGCGCGGGGTTGTACAGGCTCGACGCGTTGCGGGTGGTCGAGGTCGCGTAGAAGTAGCCGGATTCCTGGTCGAGACGACTGGCCGCAAAAGTCAGCGTATGCGCCACGTTGCCGGTCGCGAAACGCTTGCGAAGACCGGCGTCGACCACGGCGGTCTTGCTGTAGTAGTCGTAGTAGCCGTTGCGCACATAAAAGTTGCCTTGCGCGTCGATGCCGCTGGCGTTGCCAGTCGCTGCGGCCATGGCGCTCGGAAAGACCTGCTGGTAGGCATAGTCGGTGTAGCCCGCGCCACCGTAGACCATCAGCGTGTCGCTGAGGTCATACTCCAGCTTGCTGGCCACCGTGTTGTTGCGCGAATCAAACTGCGTACCCGGGTAGTAGTTCACGCGGGAATCGGGCGGCGTCGGAACCTGCGTGATGCCGGCGACAAAACCGCTTTGCGGGCGGAATTCGCTGATCTCGTCGCGCTGCGCCAGGCCGTCGAGTGACCACCGCAGATTCCGGCTGTGGTAGTCCAGCGCCAGCGCCCCCAGTCCCAGCTGCTGCTTTCCATCGTCGATGGTGCCCTCACCGCTGCGCACGACCCCGTTGAAGCGCACGCCCCAGGCCTTGTCTTCACCCAAGCGGCGGCCGACGTCGAGGTGCGTCCCCAGCTGCGACTTGCCCAGATAGGTGGCCGTCAAACGGGTCAGAGGCTCGTCGCCGGCGCGCTTGGTCACCAGGTTCATGCTGCCGCCGATGCTGCCGTTCGGCGGCACGCCATTGGCCAGTGTGCCCGGCCCCTTGAGCACCTCCACGCGCTCCACCATTTCCACCGGCAGGCGACTGGTCGGCGCCAGCCCGTACATCCCGTTGATGCCGATATCGGCGTTCGAGACGGTGAAACCACGAATCTGGAACTCGTCGCCAAAGCCCCCGGCCGAGGTCAGGGCACGCACCGAGGCGTCATTTGCCACCACGTCGGCCACGCTGCGCGCCTGCTGGTTCTGCAACTGTTCTGCGGTGTAGTTCGTCGTGCTGAACGGCGTGTCCATCACATCGGCCGTGCCCAGGACGCCCAGGCTGCCGCCGCGGGCCAGTTGCCCGCCGGCATAGGGCTGCTGCAGGCCGCCCTCAGCCTGCTCCACCACCTTCACTTCCTTGAGCGTGGCCTCGGTCGCCGCGGTCTGGGCCAGCACACCGCCGGCCGCCAGGGCCAGACCGGCCCCCAGCCAGGGTTGCAGCAGGGCGACCAGGGGGCGGAGGGCGAACGAGGGAGTGCACACGTGTTTCATGGATGGAGGTTCCGAAGACAGAGAAAAGGGATGCATCAAAACATATTAATGATGCAAATGATAATGGTTCTTATTATATTCATGAAGCCGACATCGGCCCTTGCGGCGCCGACAGCTCAGTCCAGCGAGCGCGGTCTCAGGATCATGTGGTCCTGCTGCAGCAGGATGTCGAAGCGCGCGAGGAAGCTCTGCCCCAGCAGGGCATCGCTGCTGTCCGGCCCCGTGAGGCCCACGCCCACCCGCACGGCCGAGACGCTGACCGGGCCCACTGCGACCGGCACCCCAGCAACGATGCGGCCCGCACGCTGGCCATTGGCCGTCATGAAGACGGCCGACTCCCCTGCCCCCAGGCCGGCCTTGCGCGCCAGCTCTTCGCTGACCGAGACCAGTGAGGCGCCGGTGTCCACGAGGAAGTTCACGGGCTGGCCATTGACCAGGCCCGGGGCATAGAAGTGCCCGTCACGGGCGCGCGGGATCACGAGCTCGCCGCGGGCGCTGACAGTCACCGGCTTGGGCTGGAGGTGGCGGTCCATGAAGTAATACAGCACGCCCATCACCGCCAACCAGAAGGCCAGAATGCCCAGCGTGCCGCGGCGCACGCTGCGGCCCAGTCCTGCCCTCACCTCGTCTTCCTGCTCACTCATGGCAACACAGTATCTCAGGCCGCCAGCAGCACCTGGTTGCGGCCCTGGCGCTTGGCCAGGTAGAGCGCCACGTCGGCTTCCTTGAGCAGTGCCTCGGCATCGGCCTCGTGGCGCGGCTGGCCGGCGGCCACACCCATGCTGATGGTGACGACGGGAGCCGCCGGCGAATGCGCGTGGGGCATGGCCTCGGAGAACACGGCGGTACGCAGGCGCTCGGCGAATTCACGCGCCGTGGCGGCATCGGCGCCGGGCAGCACGACGACAAACTCCTCGCCGCCGTAGCGCGCCACCAGCTCACCGGCACGGCGCGCCACACCGGCCAGCACCGCGGCCACGCGGCGCAGGCATTCGTCACCAGCCTGATGGCCGTAGTGGTCGTTGTAGGCCTTGAAGTGGTCGACGTCGATCAGCACCAGCGCCAGCGAAGCGCTCTGGCGCGCCGCGCGCTGCCACTCCACGGCCCAGGCCTCATCGAAACGCCGGCGGTTGGCCAAGCCGGTGAGCGCATCGGTGCTGCTGAGCGCAGCCAGCTGCCGGTTGCTGCGCTCGAGCTCGGCGGTGCGCTCGCGCACGGTGGCTTCCAGACCCTCATTGGCACTGCGGATCTCCTGCTGCAGACGCGCCTGCTCGGCCATGTCCTCCTGCAGGCGACGCGCGAAGCGCCAGCCCACCCAGAGCAGCAGACCCAGTGCAGCCATGCGCAGGGCATAGGTGATCTGACGCAGGCGCTGGACCTCACGGTTGCGCTGGGCCAGCTCTTCGGTCAGCGCGCTGATGACGGATTCGGTAGTGATCTCGTAGATCTTCTTGGCCAGCACGTAGTCGTCTTCGACCAGCACATCACGGGCCCGACGCCAGTTGCCCACACGCATATAGCGCAGCGAACGGGCTTCCGTGGCGCGCAGGCCCTGCTGCAACTCCAGCAGCACCGAGACGTCGCCCGAGAGCCGGAGCGCGCGGCTGAGCTCGGCCACGGTGCCCACCGTGGCGGTGAGCTGTTCGTCCACCGTGTCGTAGCGGCTCACGCGCAGGAGCTTCTGTTCCAACACGGCGCTGCTGAGCAGGCTGGTGAGCTCCTGCTCCAGGCGCACGATGCGCTCCAGCCGCGTGCTGATGCCCAGGTGGCGCACGTGCATGTCCTCGCTGCGCACATCGGCGTACATGCCCAGTGCGAAGGTCAGGACCAGAACGGCCACGGCGACGTAGATGCTGCCCAGGTACCTCATCTTGCTTTTGTGGAGAGTCCGGGGGAAAGTGCCTCCCTCAAGGCGTGGGAGCCATTGTGCAGCCCCCAGGCGACCCTTGGCAAAGAAAGACAGGCACAAATGCGCAATCCAGCGTACAATACGCTTCGCTGATGCAACTTGCTTACCTTTGCACAGCTGTTGTCTGACACGGCCCGCGGTCTTATCTGCACCCGGCGCCCCGCCTGACCGGCCGCTCTCACCGGCTTCTTCTGGTCGTCACACTCCCCCTTTGCGGCAAGCCCTATCCCCGGTCTCTTTTGACGTTTCCTTTCCCTGACCGGACCGCCTAGCGGCTTGTGCCGCGACGTCCTGCCTGGAGCCGGACGGTTTGATTGACCTTTGCAACGCGCGACGATACGCGCGCCCCTTTTGTGATGAATACCACCCTAGAAAAAGCATTCTCGGTGGGCAAGTACCTTGTCTCACCCCTCATCCGCACCACCGACACGGGTCGCTACCAGGCGTCCGTCTCGATCCGCAGCGGCAGCGGTCGCGGCACGCATGACCGCGTGTTCCGCTTCGTGCCCGAATTCAATACGCGTGAAGGCGCGCTGCAGTACGCCATCAACGAAGGTTGCAGCTGGCTGCAGCAACGCCACAGCTACGCCTGAACACCTGTTTCACATCGTCAAGCCACCAGAAGGAGGACCCCATGGCCAAGGAAGAACTGATCGAAATGCAGGGCAAGGTAGAGGAAGTGCTGCCTGATTCGCGTTTTCGCGTCACCCTGGACAACGGCCACAGCCTGGTGGCCTATACCGGCGGCAAGATGCGCAAGCATCACATCCGCATCCTGGCCGGCGACAAGGTCTCGCTCGAACTCTCGCCCTACGACCTGGGCAAGGGTCGCATCACCTTCCGCCACCTCGAACCCCGCTCCGGCGGTGCAGCGGCCCCCCGCCGCACCTTCCGCTGAACCCATTCCCTTGATGGTTTTTCAAACCAAGACCGTCATTTCCCCCGCGCCGAGATGTCACTGGCATCAACAGCGCTTTTTTTGAAAGGCTCTCCCATGAGCAGCAAGCTTTACGTCGGTAACCTCTCCTACTCGGTGCGCGACGACGATCTTCAACAACACTTCTCGGCCTACGGCGATGTGCAGTCGGCCAAGGTCATGATGGACCGCGACACCGGCCGCTCCAAGGGCTTCGGCTTCGTGGAGATGGGCAGCGCCGACCAGGCCGAAGCCGCCATCGGCGGCATGAACGGCCAGAACGTCGGCGGCCGTGACATGGTCGTCAACATCGCTCGTCCGATGGAGCCGCGCACCGGTGGTGGCGGTTTCGGCGGCGGCCGTCGTGAAGGCGGTGGCGGCGGTTACGGCGGCGGCGGTGGCCGTCCCCGTTACTGAAGCCTTCCGGCTTCGCCTGCAAAACCGGCCTCTGGGCCGGTTTTTTTATGGCCTGCACGGTTAAGATCGTCGCCTCGACTATGGAGTGACGGACATGATCAGGTTCAGCGACGAACACGTGTGGGTGCGCATGGAAGGCGAAACAGGCGTGGTGGGCATCACCGTGCATGCGCAGGACACCCTGGGCGACATCGTTTTCGTGGACCTGCCCGCCGTGGGCAAGGTACTGGCCGCCGGCGAGATTGCCGGCGTGGTGGAGTCCGTCAAGGCCGCAGCCGACGTCTACACCCCGGTCAGCGGCACCGTCACCGAGGTCAACGAAGCCCTGCGCGCCGACCCGGCCCTCGCCAACAGCGAGCCGCTGAGCACGGGCTGGTTCTACAAGCTCACGCTCAAGAACCCGGCCGAACTCGACGCCCTGATGGACGAAGCCGCCTACGCCAAGTTCAGCGCCAGCGTCTGAGGCCGGCCCCCCCGGGCTTGTCACCCGACTGTCGTCAGCCTGTCATCTTGCGGCCGTACAAACGGCAGACCGGTGCCCGCACAGGGCGCCATTCCTCCAACGCAAGACGACAGACGACATGGCCAAAGACTTTGCACGCATGGAGAACAGCAACTGTTCCTCCAATCCCAGCTTCCACGAGATTTCCGACCCGGCGCGCCGCACCGTGCTGCGTGGCGGCCTGGGCGCCGCCCTGGGTGGCCTGCTAGCCCCGCTGGCCGGCTGTGCCAGCCCCGGTAGCCGCAAGCCCATGCTGGGTTTTGCCAGCGTGCCCGTGAGCACGGCGGACAGCATCGTGGTGCCCGAGGGCTACATCGCCCAGGTCATCGCCCCCTGGGGCGACCCGGTGGGCCTACCCGAGCACAGCCCGGCCTTCCGGGCCGACGCCGGCAACAGCGCCATGGAGCAGGCGGCCCAGCTCGGCATGCATCACGACGGCATCCACTACTTTGCCCTGCACGGCTCCGAGCGCGGCCTGCTGGTGCTGAACCACGAGTACACCGATGAGGGCCTGCTGTTCGCCGATGGCCAGCAGAACTGGAATGCCGAGAAGGTGCGCAAGGCCCAGGCCGCGCACGGCGTCTCGGTGATCGAGGTCGTGCAGCGCCGGGGCCGCTGGGAGCAGGTGCGCCCCTCGCCCTGGGCGCGCCGCATCACGGCCTACACCCCCATGGCCGTGGCCGGACCGGCCGCAGGCCATGCATTGATGCGCACCAGCGCCGACCCCGAAGGCCGCCGCGTGCTGGGCACGCTCAACAACTGCGGCAGCGGCATCACACCCTGGGGCACCTACCTCACCTGCGAGGAAAACTTCATCAACTACTTCAGCGGCGGCGACGCGCCCAGCGAACATGAAAAGCGCTGGGGCCTGAAGAAAGGCGGGGCCGGCGGCTACCGCTGGCATGAGCACGACACACGCTTCGACGCCACCCGGGAACCGAATGAGCCCAACCGTTTCGGCTGGATCGTGGAAATCGACCCCATGGACCCGACCTCCACCCCCATCAAGCGCACGGCCCTGGGCCGCGCCGCACACGAAGGCGCCACGGTCGCGACGACGAAAGATGGCCGCGCCGTGGTCTATATGGGCGAGGATGCCCGCTTCGAATACATCTACAAATTCGTCAGCCGCGACCGCATCCAGCCCGGGGGCGCACGCGCCAATGCCACACTGCTCGACCATGGCACGCTCTATGTCGCCAGGTTCGACGCCGATGGCAGCGGCCAGTGGCTGCCACTGACCCACGGCCAGGGCCTGCTGGCCGCCGCCAACGGGTTTGCCGATCAGGGGGACGTGCTGATCAAGAGCCGTCAGGCCAGCGACGCGCTGGGTGCCACCAAGATGGACCGCCCCGAATGGATCGACGTGGACCACAACGGCTGGGTCTACTGCACGCTGACCAACAACAGCAACCGCGGCACGAGCAGGAACCCGGGTACGGACGCTGCCAACCCGCGCGCCGCCAACAGCATGGGCCACATCATCCGCTGGAAGGAGGACGGTGATTTCGACGGCACGCGCATGCGCTGGAACCACTTCGTGCTGGCCGGTGACCCGGCCAACACACGTGCCGAGGCGCGCGGCAACGTCCAGGGCGACCCGTTTGCCTGCCCCGATGGCCTGTGGACCGATGCACGCGGCCTGCTCTGGATCCAGACCGATATGTCGACCTCGGCCATGGGCAAGGGCGATCTGGCGCGCATGGGCAACAACATGATGCTCGCGGCCGACCCGGCCACGGGCGAGATCCGCCGCTTCCTGACCGGCCCGCGCGGCTGCGAGATCACAGGCGCCACGTCCACGCCGGATGGCCGTACGATGTTCATCAACATCCAGCACCCGGGTGAAAGCCCCTCGGAGCGCAGCGATCCGGCCGATCCGGGCCGCTACTCCACCTGGCCCTCCGGCCAGCCCGGCGCGCGCCCGCGCTCGGCCACGGTGGTGATCCGCAGGCGCGATGGCGGTGTGATCGGGACCTGAACTACTTCCAGTAGGCAGGTGCGGGCAGCTCGTTGAAGACCTTGCGCAGCTGCTCGCCCCAGCGCTCGCGCAGGGAGGCGAAGTACGGGTCCCGACTGTCGATCTGCGTCCGGCGATTCACCTCGAAGCTATCTTTTTCATAGCAAAGAAGATCCAGAGGCAGGCCTACCGAGAGGTTGGACTTCATCGTCGAGTCCATGGAGATCAGGCAGCACTTGGCCACCTCGTCCAGGCTGAGCTGGCCGCCGATCACGCGGTCCAGGATAGGCTTGCCGTACTTGGATTCGCCGATCTGGAAGTACGGCGTCTCGGGCGTGGCCTCGATGAAGTTGCCGGCCGCGTAGATGTTGAACAACCGCGGCTCCTCGCCCTTGATCTGCCCGCCGAGGATGAGGCTGACGTTGAACTCGATGCCGAATTCCTTGAGCGAAGCGGCATCGCGCTGGTGCACCTTGCGCACGGCCTCGCCCACGATCTTGGCGGCCGAGAACAGATTGGGCGCGTTGGCCAGGCTCTTTTCGCCCGCCGTGCCCATCTGCACCTTCAGGCCGCTGGCCACGGACTGGCTGATGGCCAGATTGCCCGCGGTGAGCAGCACCAGCACGCGTTCGCCCGGCACCTCGTACACGTGCATCTTGCGGAAGGTGTTGATCTGGTCCACCCCGGCATTGGTGCGCGAGTCGGACAGGAATACCAGTCCGGCTTCGTTGCGGACGGCGACGCAATAGGTCATGGCGCTGTAGTCTCCAGCTGTGTTCTCGGTAGGCGCACCCTCGGGCGCACCGGTCTGCGCAGCCGCGGCCGTACCCGGGACGGGATCGCTGGCGGACGGAAGGTTCATGCGCAATCTTACTGGTCGGCGCCCTGCACCGCCACGCTCACGGTGAGCGCCTCGCCGGCACCACCGACATGGATGCCGCGCATGGGGCTGGCGTCGGCATAGTCGCGGCCCACGGCCAGGCGGCAGAGCTCGGGGCCGGCCAGACGCTGGTGTGTGACATCAAATCCCACCCAGGCCCCGGCGCCGCCGCGCGCGCGCGGCAGCCAGGCCTCTGCCCAGGCATGTGAGGCCGCGTGGCTGGCATCGGTCAGCAGGTAGCCGCTCACATAACGCGCCGGGATGCCGCGGGCCCGGCAGCAGGCCAGGAATACGTGGGCCATGTCCTGGCACACGCCCTGCCCCTGGCGCAGCACCTCGGCTGCTGTATGAAACACATCGGTCACGCCCTGCACATAGGCCACACGCGTGAAGATGGCCTCGACCAGGGGTTGCAGTGCGCCCGGGTCGCTCAGGGCCTGGGGCTGCACGTTCACCAGGGCCTCGCCGGCCAGGGCCTCGATGGCCGCGTCCGCATCGGTCAGCGGTGTGGGCAGGGCGAAGGCCAGCGGCGGCACGGCCGAGTCGTGCGGCAGCAGCACCCCACGCTCGTCCGAGGTCTCGACCTGCCCCTGCGCGACCACCCGCACCTCGTCGTGCGGATCGGTCAGCGAGGTGACGAAGATGGCATTGCCATAGGCATCGGTCTGGGCCCAGCGCCGCCCCGGCGCGTCGATGCGCCAGTGCAGCACGCGCTGGCCGCCATCGGCGCGCGGCCACAGACGCATGTACTGCAGGCTGTAGCTGGCCGGCACGGCATAGCGGTAGAGGGTTTCGTGGCGGATGTCGAGCAGCATGGTCGCTCCTTGTGGCTCAGCCTATGGGCAGCAGAAAGTCCTGCGCGATGCGGTTGCCCAGGTCAGCGGTGTCGTCGAGGAAATCGGTCAGTACCGCGTGCAGGCCGCGCGCCGCAATGTCTTCGATGCGGCCATAGCGCAGACGGGAATACATGGCACCGGCCCGGCGCATGGTTTCCTGCGAACGCGCATTGGCCACCTGACCCAGGATCTGGTACACCTCCTTCATGCAGGCGTGCAGGGAGCGCGGCATGTCCTCGCGCAGGATCAGCAGCTCGGCCACGCGCTGCGGCGTGATCATGTCGCGGTAGACCTTGCGATAGATCTCGAAGGCCGAGACCGAGCGCAGCAACGCGCTCCATTCATAGTACTCGCCGTCGGCACTGGTCTGCGGCGCGAGCTCGTCGAACTTCACGTCGAGCAGGCGCGCGGTGTTATCGGCGCGTTCCAGAAAGGTGCCCAGGCGGATGAAGTGGAAGGCCTCGTCCTGCAGCATGGTGCCCACGGTGACCCCGCGCGACAGATGCGAGCGGAACTTCACCCACTCGAAGTACTTGGTGAGCTCGCTGCCCTGGATGCTGCCCTGGGGCAGGGCCTGTACCGAGTCGCGCGCCTCCAGCCATGTGGTGTTGACGGTCTCCCAGACCTCGGAGGTGACGGTGCCGCGCACGGCGTGGCAGTTCTCGCGCGCGGCGCGCAGGCAGGCCAGGATGGACGAAGGGTTGTCCAGGTCCACGCTCATGAAACGCAGCACGTTGCCGGCGGTGATGACGCCGTACTTGGTACGGTAGGTCTCTTCCAGACCGTTGATCCCCAGGGCCGCGCCCCAGTAGCCCCCTTGCACGTGAGGTGTCTGCAGCGACATGCGGTAGCTCACCTCGAGCATACGGGCGATGTTCTCCGCCCGCTCGGTGTAGCGGGACATCCAGTAGAGGTGGTCGGCGGTTCTTGAGAGCATGGTCATGCCTCCCCCTCCAGCACCCAGGTGTCCTTGGTGCCACCACCCTGAGAAGAGTTGACCACCAGGGAGCCGGCCTTGAGCGCCACGCGCGTGAGGCCTCCGGGTGCCATACGCACCTCGCGCCCCGAGAGCACGAAGGGCCGCAGGTCGATGTGGCGCGGCGCGATGCCCGACTCGACAAAGGTCGGGCAGGCCGAGAGCGCCAGCGTGGGCTGGGCGATGTACTTGTCGGGCGCAGCCTTCACGCGTGCGCGGAAGGCTTCGACCTCGGCTTTCGTGGACGCGGGGCCGACCAGCATGCCGTAGCCGCCGGCCCCGTGCGTTTCCTTCACCACCAGCTGTTCCATGTTGGCGAGCACATAGCTCAGTTCATCCGGCTTGCGGCACTGGTAAGTGGGCACGTTGGCGATGAGGGGCTCCTCCGAGAGGTAGAAGCGCACCATGTCCGGCACATAGGGGTAGATGGACTTGTCATCGGCCACGCCGGTGCCGATGGCATTGGCCAGGGTCACGCGACCCGCGCGGTAGACCGAGAGCAGGCCGGCAACACCGAGAGCCGAGTCGGCGCGGAAAGCCAGCGGATCGAGGAAGTCGTCGTCGATGCGGCGGTAGATCACGTCGACGCGACGCGGGCCCTGCGTGGTGCGCATGAAGAGCGTTTCGTCATGCACGAAAAGGTCCTTGCCCTCGACCAGCTCGACACCCATCTGCTGTGCCAGAAAGGCGTGTTCGAAATAGGCGCTGTTGTAGGCGCCGGGTGTCAGCACCACCACGGTAGGGTCATCTACGCCGGCGGGCGCCGCCTGGCGCAGGGTGTCGAGCAGCAGGTCCGGGTAATGGTCGACCGGCCGCACCTTGCAGCGGCCGAAGAGTTCAGGGAAGAGGCGCATCATCATGCGCCGGTTCTCCAGCATGTAAGACACGCCCGAGGGCACGCGCAGATTGTCTTCCAGCACGTAGTAGGTCGCATCCTGCCCCGGCAGCGAGGCGCGCACGATGTCAATACCCGCGATGTGCGCGTAGATATCGTTGCGCACGCTCACGCCCTGCATCTCGGGCCGGTATTGCGCGTTGCAGAAGACCTGCTCGGCAGGGATCAGGCCAGCCTTGACGATGCGCTGCCCATGGTAGATATCGTGGATGAAGGCATTGAGCGCGTTGACGCGCTGGCGCAAGCCGCGTTCGAGCTGCTCCCACTCGGCTGCGGGAATGATGCGCGGCACGATGTCGAAGGGGATCAGCCGCTCCTTGCCGGCGTTCTCGCCATAGACCGCGAAGGTGATGCCTGAGCGGTGAAAGGCTGAGTCGGCCTCCGCACGCTTCTGGGCGATGTGCGAGGCTGGCATCAGCGAGAGCCAGTCCTGGTATGGGGCGTAATGCACGCGCGCGCCCCCGTTTGGGGCATGCAT
>CAMLNH010000016.1 GCA_946481355.1 uncultured Curvibacter sp. | reverse complement strand
TGCCCCAGGTGCTCAAGGAAGTGACCATGGCCAAGCGCGGCCTGTGCATCCTGGTCGGTGCCACGGGCTCGGGCAAGTCCACCACGCTGGCCGCCATGGTGGACTGGCGCAACGAGAACTCCCAGGGCCACATCATCACCATCGAGGACCCGGTGGAGTTCGTGCACCCGCACAAGAATTGCGTGGTCACGCAGCGCGAGGTGGGCCTGGACACCGACAGCTGGGAGATCGCGCTCAAGAACACGCTGCGTCAGGCGCCTGACGTGATCCTCATGGGTGAGATCCGTGACCGCGAGACCATGGAACACGCCGTGGCCTTTGCCGAAACCGGCCATCTCTGCCTGGCCACCCTGCACGCCAACAGCGCCAACCAGGCGCTGGACCGCATCATCAACTTCTTCCCCGAAGAACGCCGCCCCCAGCTGCTGATGGACCTCTCGCTCAACCTGCGCGCCCTGGTCTCACAGCGCCTGATCCCCAAGCAGGACAACAAGGGCCGCATCGCCGCCGTGGAAATCATGCTCAACTCGCCGCTGATCTCGGACCTGATCTTCAAGGGCGAGATCGCAGAGATCAAGGAGATCATGAAGAAGAGCCGCAACATCGGCATGCAGACCTTCGACCAGGCCCTGTTCGACCTTTACGAAGGCAACCAGATCAGCTACGAAGACGCGCTGCGCAACGCCGATTCGCTCAACGACCTGCGCCTGCAGATCAAGCTCAACAGCCAGCGCGGCAAGTCGCAGGATCTGGCCGCCGGCACGGAGAATCTCGCGATCGTCTGAGCCCGACCTTCTTGCCCACCATGGTCTGATGCTCCGGCATCAGACCATTTTTCATTTCAGGAGAGCCCATGCCCAGCCTCAACCCCAGAACCTACGAAGCCACCCCACCCCGCACTGTCGCCTTTCTCGGTTTGGGCGTCATGGGTTATCCCATGGCGGGACACCTGGCGAAAGCGGGGCACAGCGTGACCGTCTACAACCGGACCCCCGCCAAGGCGCAGGCCTGGGTGCAGGAGTTCGGCGGCCGGGCGGCGCCTACATCGCGCGAGGCTGCAAGCGGCGCCGACCTCGTGTTCGCCTGCGTGGGTAATGACGCCGACCTGCGCAGCGTGGTGCTGGGCGCCGACGGCGCCTATGCCGGCATGAAGTCCGACGCCGTCTTCGCGGACCACACCACGGCCTCGGCCGAGGTGGCGCGCGAGCTCTACGGCGCGGCACGTGAACGCGGCCTGCACTTCGTCGATGCCCCGGTCTCGGGCGGCCAGGCCGGTGCGCAGAACGGCGCGTTGACCATCATGTGCGGCGGCGACGAGGCGGCCTTCGAGGCCATGCAGCCTGTGGCCCTGGCCTATGCACGGGCCTGCACCCGAGTGGGTGGCAGCGGTGCCGGGCAACTGGCCAAGATGGTCAACCAGATCGCCGTGGCCGGCGTGATCCAGGGCCTGGCCGAGGCCGTGGCCTTCGGCCAGCAGGCCGGGCTGGACATGAATCTGGTGCTGGAGGTGATCGGCAAGGGTGCCGCCCAGAGCTGGCAGATGGACCACCGCGGCAAGACCATGGTGGCCGACCAGTTCGACTTCGGCTTTGCCGTGGACTGGATGCGCAAGGATCTGGGCCTGGTGCTGGAGGAAGCGCGGCGCAACGGTGCGCGCCTGCCGGTCACAGCCCTGCTGGACCAGTTCTACGCCGATGTGCAGGGCATGGGCGGCGGGCGCTGGGACACGTCCAGCCTGATCCGTCGCCTGAAGTCTTGAAACGCGGCCTGAGGGCAGGCCGGCACCGACTTACATGGGCCGGCCGCTGCCGGTCGTGCCGGGCGCCGTGTTGGCCGGCGCCTGCATCTCCAGCAGTTCTTCCTCGGTGATGAGCTCGAACAGGCGCACCACTTTCTGGACTCCGCTGGTGCGGCGTGCGATGTCGGTGGCACGATCGGCCTCGCGGGCCGTCACACGGCCCAGCAGATAGACCACACCGCGCTCGGTCACCACCTTGAAGGCACTGGCATTCAGGTCACGCGCATCGATCAGATTGGCCTTGACGCGGCCCGTGACCAGGGCGTCGGAAGAGCGCTGTGTCAGGGTGGAGTGGCCCAGCACCGCCAGCTCGTTGGTGATCGAGCGCACGTTCTCGATGCGCGAAACCACCTGCTCAGCCAGCTGCTTGTCCTGCTCGCTGGGCACCTCGCCGGTCAGCAGGATCTGGCGGTTGTAGCTCGTGATGTTGATGTGCACACGCTCGCCCAGGTGCTCGCGCAGGCGCGCGGCGCCACGGGTCTCGATGCGCTCGTCCTCGATCTGCGAACCCGTGGTGCGGCGGTCAGCCGCTGACATGCCGGTCATGACGGCGCCCCCGACCAGCAGGGGCGCGCAGGCCGTGAGGCCCGCACCCGCCAACACGACGCCAAGAACCAGAAGGGGAAGGCGGCGGGTTTGCGGTTTCATCATGGCTTGTTTTCCTGTTCTCCGAGCAGTTGATGGTCGACGGCATCGCAGATGCAATGCAACGCCAGGATATGCACTTCCTGGATGCGCGCGGTGCGCTCGTGCGGCACGATGATGTGCACATCGGTCTCACGCAGGGCCGTGGCCATCTTGCCGCCGTTGCGCCCGCTCAGGCCCACCACCACCATCTCGCGCTCGTGCGCGGCTTCGATGGCTTCGAGCACATTGGCCGAATTGCCGCTGGTGGAGATGGCCAGCAGCACGTCGCCGGGCTGGCCCAGGGCGCGCACCTGGCGCGAGAAGATCGAGTTGAAGCTGTAGTCGTTGCCCACCGCGGTGAGGATGGAGCTGTCGGTGGTCAAGGCGATGGCGCCGAGCTCGGGGCGCTCGCGCTCGAAACGGCCCACGAATTCGGCCGAGAAGTGCTGCGCGTCAGCAGCCGAGCCGCCATTGCCGCAGGCCAGCACCTTGCCGCCATTGGTCACACAGGTCAGCACGGCCTGCACCGCCGCGGCGATGGGTTTGCTCAGCACCTGCGCGGCCTGGTATTTCAGGTCGGCGCTGTCGATGAAGTGTTGTTCAATGCGTTGTTCCAGCATGGCGCCTATGATAACCGCCCGCTCCGGCCCCTGCTCCACCGTGGGCTTGCGCTTACATCTGTGACACACAAGGTCAATGCGGACCTCCGGCATCGAAGGCGCCGGGCAGCCAGTGCAAGGCCTCGCCTTCCAGGGCCACCACGTCGAAGCGGCAGGGCGGCGGCGCACGCCAGCGCAGCAGGTAGTGACGCGCCGCCAGCACGATGCGCTTTTGCTTGACGGCGCCCACACTGGCCGCTGCACCGCCGTGGCTGGCCCCGGCGCGCTGACGCACTTCGACAAAGACCACCGTGCCGTCGCCGGCCTGCATGATGAGGTCGATCTCGCCGCCGCCGCGCCCGGGCGTCCGATAATTGCGCTCCAGCAGGCGCAGGCCTGCGGCCTGCAGATGTTGCAGGGCCCGGTCTTCGGCCGCAGCGCCCGCCTCGCGGGTGCTGCGGCCCAGAGTTGCCAGCTTCTTGAGGAGCCCCATTGAACGCCAGTTACGCCTCCGCCCTTGCCGCTGCGCACGATGCCGCGGCTGGTCAGCATTATCCGCAGGGTGCGCTCTATGTGGTGGCCACGCCCATCGGCAACCTGGCCGACATCACCCTGCGTGCCCTGCACGTGCTGCAGTTCGTCGACGCCATCGCCTGCGAGGACACACGCCACACCCAGACCCTGCTGCGCGCCTATGGCATCGAACGCAGCGGCGCAGCGCTGATCGCCCTGCACCAGCACAACGAGGCCGAGGCGGCGCAGCAGCTCATTACCCGCCTGCAGGCCGGCCAGCGTGTGGCCTATGTGAGCGACGCCGGCACACCGGCCGTGAGCGACCCGGGGGCGCGCCTGGTGGCCGCCGTGCGCGACGCGGGCCTGAGCGTCGTGCCCCTGCCGGGCGCAAGCAGCGTGACCACGGCGCTGAGTGCTGCCGGAGCCATCGATGAACACGGCGCCTTTGTCTTTGCCGGTTTCCTGCCCGCCAAGGCCGGCGAGCGCGCCACGGCCGTGCAGACCCTGGCGACCGAGCCCCGCACCGTGGTGCTGCTCGAAGCCCCGCACCGCATCGAGGCCCTGGCCGCCGCTCTGGCGCCGCTGGGCGAACGTCCCGTGACCCTGGGGCGCGAGCTCAGCAAGCAGTTCGAACAGATCGTGACCCAACCCGCCGCCGGACTGGCCGCCTGGCTCGCTGCCGACGCCCAGCGCGCGCGCGGCGAATTCGTCGTGGTGCTGCACCCGCAGCCCCGGGCCAGCAATACGGACAGCGCAGGCCTGCGCGTGCTGGAACTGCTGCTGGCCGAGCTACCGCTCAAGAGCGCGGTGCGCCTGGCGGCCGAGATCACGGGCACACCGCGCAACACCCTCTACGACGCGGCGCTGCAGCTCAAGAAGGGCGTGGACGATGCCTGACTATGCCGTGCTCTTCGTCTGCACCGGCAACATCTGCCGCAGCCCCACGGCCCATGGCGTGCTGGTGCAGCAGCTGGAGCGCACGGGCTTGGCCACGCGCGTGCAGGTGGATTCGGCCGGCACCCACGGCTACCACCGTGGCGACCCGCCCGACGAGCGCAGCCAGGAACATGCGGCCCGGCGTGGCTACGACCTCTCGACGCTGCGCGCACGCCAGGTGACAACGGACGACTTCGAGACCTACGACCTGATCCTCGCCATGGACGGCGGTCACCTGGAGCTTCTGACCGAGCGCTGCCCGCCGGCCCTGCAGCACAAGCTGCAGCGCTTCACCGCGTACTGCAGCCGCCACACGGGTCACGATGTGCCCGGCCCGTATTACGGGGGCGCCCAGGGCTTCGAGCAGGTGCTCGATCTGGTCGAGGACGGCTGCAACGGCCTGCTGCAGCACGTCCGCGCAAAACTTCAGGGATAAAGACCGCGCAGCTCGCGCGCCTCAAGCACGCGCGTGCAGGCGATCACGAAGGCTGCCGTGCGCAGTGCCAGCTTGCGCTCCTGGGCCAGGTCCCAGATGGCGCGGAAGGCCTCGCTGAGCGCACGGTCCAGGCGGGCATTGATGTCGGCCTCGGTCCAGAAAAAGGACGAGGCGTTCTGCACCCATTCGAAATAGCTCACGGTCACGCCACCGGCATTGGCCAGCACGTCGGGCAGCACGATGGCGCCGCGCGCGAGCAGCATGTCCTCGGCCTGCGGCGTCGTGGGGCCGTTGGCACCTTCAACAATCAGCTTCGCGCGGATGCGCCCCGCGTTCTCGACCGTGATCTGGTTCTCCAGCGCGGCCGGCAGCATGACCTCGCACTCGACCTCCCAGAACTTGTCGTTGGCGATGCGCTCGACGCCGGGGAAGTCCAGCAAGGTCGCACCCTGGCCGCGTGCGAGGAAGGCGGTCAAGGCCTGTGGGTCGATGCCGTCGGGCTGGTAGATGCTGCCCGCCACGTCCTGGATGGCGACGATGCGTGCGCCGTTCTCGTGGAAGACCCGCGCCGCCGCATTGCCCACATTGCCGAAGCCCTGGATGGCCACGCGCGTGCCCTTCATCTCCAGCCCCAGGCGCTGCATGGCCTCGCGCGCCACGACGAAGCAGCCGCGCCCCGTGGCGTCGCGCCGCCCCAGACTGCCACCCAGGGTGATGGGCTTGCCCGTGACCACGCCGGTGCTGGTGGACCCCACGTTCATGGAATAGGTGTCCATCATCCAGGCCATGATGCGCTCGTTGGTGTTCACGTCGGGTGCGGGGATGTCGCGCTCGGGGCCGATGATGATGCCGATCTCGCTGGTGTAGCGCCGCGTGATGCGCTCGAGCTCACTCATCGACAGCTGCCTGGGGTCG
Source organism: uncultured Curvibacter sp. (assembly GCA_946481355.1). The sequence continues at coordinate 9,790 of CAMLNH010000016.1, read as the reverse complement.
ACGCGGATGCCGCCCTTGGCCCCGCCATAGGGCAGGTTGACGGCCGCGTTCTTCACCGTCATCCAGCCCGCCAAGGCCATGACCTCGGACAACGTCACGCCCGGGTGGTAGCGCACGCCGCCCTTGCCCGGCCCGCGCGAGACGTTGTGCTGCACACGGTAACCCTCGAAATGCTGCACCGTGCCATCGTCCATGTGGATGGGCACGTCAACGATGAGGGCACGCTTGGGCCGGCGCAGGGTGTCTGCCCAGACGCTGAGCTTGCCCAGATGCGGCAGCACGCGGTCGACCTGTTCAAGAAAGGTGGCCCAGGGGCCGAGGTCGGCCGGGTTCAGATAGGAAGGCAGGGTGTAGTTGCGACTCATGGACAGCTCCTCGCAATGCGGCCGGGAACACCCGACAACGCCTTAGCACTGTATTCGGCATCGGCCTGTTTGTCTGCCTCTACCCCTGTGCACGACGGAGGCTCTAAGGCCAGTTCGAATTTTGCACCGGCTGCATGTGCGGATAGGTGTAGTCCTTGGGCGGAACCCGGGTCTCCTTCACGGTGCGTGGCGACACCCAACGTAGCAAGTTCAGTACCGAACCCGCCTTGTCATTGGTGCCGCTGCGCCGTGCGCCGCCGAAGGGCTGCTGCCCGACGACCGCGCCGGTGGGCTTGTCGTTGATGTAGAAGTTGCCGGCCGCATGGCGCAGCGCGTCCAGCGTTTCATGCACGGCCGCGCGGTCCTGCGCGAAGATGGCACCGGTGAGCGCGTAGGGACTGGTCCGGTCCACCTGGCGCAGCACCTCGGCCCACTGGCCGTCTTCGTAGACATGCACGCTGAGCACGGGACCGAAGATCTCCTCACTCAGCAGTGCGTGCGCGGGATGCGCCACCTCGATCACCGTGGGCGCCACGAAATAGCCCGAGGCGTCATCGCAGCGACCGCCATGCACGATCTTGCAGTTCGGATCGTTTTTCGCCGAGTCGATGCAGCCCTTGATGCGCGCAAAGGCGCGTCTGTCGATGACCGCACCCATGAAGGTCTGGAAGTCGCGCACATCACCCATGCGCACGGTGGCCAGCTGGGCCAGCAGCTTGTCTTTCACCGTGGGCCAGAGCGAGGCCGGGATGTAGGCACGCGAGGCTGCGCTGCACTTTTGCCCCTGATATTCGAAGGCGCCGCGCAGCAGGCCCACGACCAGCGCATCCACGTCGGCCGAAGGATGCGCGAGCACGAAGTCCTTGCCACCCGTCTCGCCCACGAGGCGCGGGTAGGCGCGGTACTTGGAGAGGTTCTGCGCAGTCTGCTGCCAGAGGCGGTCGAACACGGCGGTCGAACCCGTGAAGTGGATGCCCGCCAGATGCGGGCTGCCCAGCACGGCCGCGCTCACACCCACGGGCTCGCCCGGCACGAAGTTGATCACGCCCGGCGGCAGGCCGGCCTCTTCGAGCAGCTGCAGCACCAGGTAGTTGCTCAGCGAGGCTGTGGCCGCCGGCTTCCAGACCACGGTGTTGCCCATGAGCACGGGCGCGGTCGCGAGGTTGCCGCCGATGGCCGTGAAGTTGAAGGGGGTGATGGCGTAGACAAAACCTTCGAGCGGGCGGTAGTCGGTGCGGTTGCTCACACCGGCGCTGGACAGGGGCTGCTGCTGCACCAGCTCCTGCGCGAACTGCACGTTGAAGCGCAGGAAGTCGATCAGCTCGCAAGCCGAATCGATCTCGGCCTGCTGCACGTTCTTGCTCTGGCCCAGCATGGTGGCGGCATTGAGTTTGGCGCGCCAGGGGCCGGCCAGCAGGTCGGCCGCCTTCAGGAACACCGCCGAGCGCTCCTCCAGCGTCCAGCGCGACCAGTCGCGCTGGGCCACCACGGCCGCATCGATGGCCTGCTGGGCCTCCAGGCGCGTGGCCTGGTTCAGTGTGGCCAGCACATGGCCGTGCTCGTGCGGGCAGACCACCTGCTCGCGCTCCACCGTATAGATGCGCTTGCCGCCGATGACCAAGGGGATGTCGACGCACTGCGCGTACTGGCGGTCCAGTTCCCGGTCCAGTTCAGTCGCTTCGGCCGAGCCGGGGCGGTAGCTCAGGACGGGTTCATTGCCGGCTTTATAGCCTTGATGGATACCAGTCATTTAAATATGATCCATTTAGATATAAATTGGATCCAATTATAGGTGTGCGGATTCACGCCGACAATCCCGTACCCAGGAATTTCTTACAACGCCCCCAGAGTTCACATGAGTACGACCCGCGTCCAGAAAGCTCTGCACGAGACCATCCGCTCCCAGCTGAGGTATGAAATCCTCAGCGGCATCCTGCCCGTGGGCCAGCCGCTCAAGCAGGACGCCCTGGCGCAGCGCTTCAACGCCAGCCGCATCCCGGTGCGCGAAGCGCTGCGCCAGCTGGAGGCCGAGGGGCTGATCGTCCACCACCTGAACCGCGGCGCGGTCGTGGCCGGCATGAGCATGGAACAGCTCTGCGAGATGCTGGACATCCGCATCGCCCTGGAATGCCATGCAGCCAAGCTGGCCGTGCCCAATATGGTGGAGAGCGACTTCCAGACCATGGAGAAGATCCTGGAGGCCTACAGCAAGGCCGACTCGGTGCAGGACTGGGCCGAGTACAACCGGCGCTTCCACCTGGCCCTGGGTGCGGCCTCCAACAACCGCCGCCTGCGCCGGCTGATCGAGGAGTTCTGCCTCAATACCGACCGCTACACCCACGTGCTGATGTCCAGGGCCACGGGCAAGGAAGGCCCGCAGTCGGACCACTACCGCATCCTCGAAGCCTGCCGCCGCCGCGACGTACCGGGCGTGGTGCAGCTGCTGGAAGAACACATCACCGACACCAAGCGCGGCCTCATGGCCATCGCACGTGCCGACGAGGACCGGCCCACGCTGGCGCAGCCCATGCCGGAAGCGGTCTAGACGAAAACGGGGAAAGCGGGGGAGGTCTGGCGCGGCTGGCGGGGATCGAACCCACGACCCTTGGCTTCGGAGGCCAATACTCTATCCACTGAGCTACAGCCGCGTACCGGGAAGAGCTGGGATTGTAGGCGGTTTCGGGTGGCTCGAAAGTTATAATCATCGGCTGATTGATACCCCCCACCCAGAATTCCGAGGACAGCCCATGAGCGAGCAGCAGCACGAAGAAGCCCACACCGGCCCGATCAAGACCCCCTCCCAGATGATGTGGGTGTCCATCTTCTCGTTCGTGGCCCCGGTCTTCATCATCATCGGCCTGGTGTTCTTCGTGGTCTCCGACAAGAAGCCCGCTGCGGGTTCCAGCAACATGGAAAAGTCGGTGGCCGAACGCATCCAGAAGGTCGGTACCGTCGAGATCCGTGACGCCAACCGCCCGCTCAAGAGCGGTGAAGCCGTGTACCAGGCCCAGTGCGTGGCCTGCCACGGTGCCGGCGTGGCCGGCGCACCCAAGTTTGGCGACAAGGGCGCCTGGGGTGCCCGCATCAAGACCGGCTTCGACAAGCTCGTAACCTCGGCCCTCAAGGGCAAGGGCGCCATGGCCCCCCAGGGTGGCGGTGACCACAACGACACCGAGATCGCCCGCGCCGTGGCCTATCTGGCCAACTCGGGCGGTGCCAAGTTCGCCGAGCCCAAGGCACCGGCAGCCGCCAAATAAGCGCTTTGCGCCTGGCACTGAAAGCCGCTGCACTGCAGCGGCTTTTTCATTTGCCGCCCACAGCCGCGTACTGCTCGCGCAGCTCGCGCTTGAGCACCTTGCCGATGGCGCTGCGCGGCAGCTCGGCCAGATAGCGCAGATCGGCCAGACGCTGCGTCTTGCCCACGCGCTGGTTCATCCAGTCGCGCAATTCCTCTGCGGCAACGCTCTGCCCCTCGCGCTGCACCACATAGGCCACGGGCGTCTCGCCCCACTGCTCGGAAGGCACACCCACCACGGCCACGTCCTGCACGGCCGGGTGCAGCCGCAGCTGGGCTTCCAGGTCACTGGGGTAGATGTTGAAGCCGCCCGAGATGATCAGGTCCTTGCGGCGATCGAACAGCGTGAGAAAACCCTGCTCATCGAAGCGGCCGATATCCCCCGTGCGGATGTAGCGCTGGCCGTCCGGCGCGTACCACTCGGCTTCACGCGTCTTCTCCGGGCGACCGTGGTAACCCTTCATCATGCCGGGCGAGCGGCCCACCACCTCGCCAGCTTCGCCCTTCGCCACCTCCAGCCCGGCCTCGTCGATGAGACGGATGTCGTGGCCCTGCGCGGGCTGGCCCACGGTGTGCAGCTTGTCGGGGTGCAGATGCGCCTCCAGGATGCAGGTGCCACCGCCCTCGGTCATGCCGTAGAACTCCACCAGTCCGCCGGGCCAGCGGGCCAGCACATCGGCCTTGAGCGCGGCGGAGAAGGGCGCGCTGGTGCAGAACTTCATGCGAAAGCTGCGCAAGTCGTGCGAGTCGAAGCCCGGACTGACCATGAGGCGCTGGTACTGCACGGGCACGAGCATGGTGTGCGTGACATGCTCGCGCGCGGCGAGCGCCAGGTAGCTGGCTGCATCGAACTTGCCCATGAGCAGCACGGTGCCCCCATAGGCCAGCGTGGGAAAGAAGACCACCAGTGTGGTGTTGGAATACAGCGGCGTGGACAGCAGGGTCACGGTGTCCGGGCCGTAACCATAGGTCGCGCCGCGCTGCACATGGGCCCAGCGCATGCCATGCGGCTGCACGATGCCCTTGGGCTCCCCCGTGGTGCCCGAGGAATAGATGATGTTGAAGGGCCAGTCCGCATCCACCGCCGCATCGGGCACGCGTGCGCCCACGGGCGCGAGCCACTGCTGCCAGCCCACACCGCCCGCTGCGTCATCCAGCAGGATGCGGGGTACGGTCGCCGCACGCGGGCCCAGGGCCTGGGCTACCTCACGGTCCGTGTACAGCAGGCGTGCGCCGGCATCGCGTACCATGCCTTCCAGGCTCTCGGCTGTGGCGCCCGGCGCCAACGGCGCCACGACCACGCCTGCACGCAAGGCCCCGAGGTAGGTGACGGCATAGGCGATCGAGGTGCCCGCACAGATGGCGATGACTTCACCCGGCTGCACGCCGTCGCGCTGCAGGGCCGCGGCGACGCGGTCCATCAGCGCATCGAGAGCGGCGTAGTCCAGCACCTCGCCATCCTGTTGCAGGGCTCGACGCCGCGGTGCCGCCTGTGCATGGTGACGAATCAGCGCGGCTATGGTCCCGAAGGGCGCCGTGAGATCTGCCCCCGGGATCATGAGCGCTCCAGCTCGCGTTCCTGCAGCTCGCGCCACAGGATCTTGCCCGTGCCCGACTTGGGCAGGGTGTGCACGAACTCCACGATGCGCGGGCTTTTGTAGGCCGCCATGTGCTCGTGCGACCAGCGGATGATGTCGTCGGCGCTGACCTGACCGCGCGCCTCCTCCTTGAGCACGACCAGTGCCTTGACGGTTTCGCCGCGCTTGCTGTCGCGCACACCGATCACGCAGGCCTCGTGGATGGCCGGGTGCTTGTACATCAGGGCCTCCACCTCGGCCGGCCAGACCTTGTAGCCCGAGGCATTGATCATGCGCTTGAGCCGGTCCACCATGAAAAAGTAGCCGTCGTGGTCCACATAGGCCAGATCACCCGTGCGCAGGAAGCGCTTGCCTTCCAGGTTGATGAAACCGTCGGCCGTGGCCTGCGGCTGCTTCCAGTAGCCCTGCATGACCTGGGGCGCATGCACCACGATCTCGCCGGTCTCTCCCTCGGGCAGTTCCTGCAGGGTCTGCGGATCGAGCACGCGGGCATCGACGTCGAACACCGGGATGCCCAGGCATTGCGGCTTGGGCCGCTGCGGCGGGTTGATGTGTGTGGCCGCCAGCGTCTCGGACATGCCATAGCCCTCGACATAGTCCAGGCCCGTCAGGTCCTTGAGCTTCTTGGCGATGGCCTCGGGCATGGCCGCGCCGCCGCCGCGCACCCCCTGCAGGCTGGAGAGGTCGTACTCACCCAGGTGTGGGTTGGAGAGGAAATCCACCACCATGGTAGAGATCGCCTGCCAGATGGCGATGCGCTGGCGCTGGATGCACTGCGCGGCCACGTCGCGGTCCCAGCGCGAGAGGATGACGATGGTGGCACCTGCAAAGATCGGCCCGTTCATGCTGCCCGCCATGCCCGTGACATGGAAGAAGGGCAGCACCGAGAGGTAGACCGCGTCCTGCGTGCGGCTGAACCACTGCACACCGCCCACCAGGGTGCTCATCACGCTGCGGTGCGTGTGCATGCAGCCCTTGGGCTGGCCCGTGGTGCCCGAGGTGTAGGGCATGACGCAGAGATCGTCCGGCCCCGCCGTATGCGGTCCGGGCTGGCGGCCCTGTCCCAGGATCTCGTGCCAGAGCGTCACGCCGGGCCCGGTGATGGGTTCACGCGGCGCGGCCACAAAGGGGGGCAAGGCCAGATCGGTGCGCTCGCTCAGGTAGTCGCTGTAGGTGGCCACACCCAGGCGGCGCAGACCCTCCTTGCCACCGAGCAAAGGTGCGATCTGCGGGTACAGGTCCTGCGCCACCAGGGCCGTACTGGCGCCGCTGTCGCTCACGTAGTGCCGCAGCTCTTCCGTGCGGTTCATGGGATTGATGGGCACGACCACCGCGTTGGCGCGCAGGATGGCGTAGTAGGCGATCACCCATTGCGGGCTGTTCTGCATGTAGAGCAGCACGCGGTCGCCGGCCTTGACGCCGCAATCCTGCTGCAGCCAGCCCGCGACGCGTTCGCAGTCCTGACGGAACCGTGCATAGCTCAGCGTGCTGTCGTAGTAGACGATGAAGGGCTTGTCGGGGTAGCGTGCGGCCGAAACCTCAACGTTGAACCAGAGGCTCGTTTGTGGCAGGGTCAGGTGCCGCGGCAGGCCCGGTGGCCAGTGCGCGAAATGACGCTGCGTGCGTGTCGGCATCGTGTCTCCTCTTGCCCCGGCCCGTTTCCGGGGCTACGGAAAATTATCCGCCCCGCCCGCCCTGCGAGCTGTCGCGCTGTGGACTGCGCTGATAGCCGTAGCGCTGCGGCAGGCTATCAGCGGTCTCGTCCTCGGGCAGCCAGCGGCCGGACTCCACCAGCTCCGCGGCCCAGGCCATGTCCTGCGTGTGGACGAGGCCAAAGCCGCGCGAGGTCTGCAAATAGAGCCGTCCTGCCTCGTCCAGCACGCTGCGCCGCACCTCGGCAGCGATGCCGTCGTGCGCGCACACCGTGCCATCGGTCTGCACACGCCAGATCCAGGGCGTGGCTTCGAGCTCCACATAGACGCGCTGCGGACCGTTCTGGAAGTACCAGCGCCCCTGCGCATCGTGTCCGTAGTTGCGCTGGATGAAGTCGATCAGCTTGTCGTGCTTGAGCAGCGAGCCCTTGGCCCCGGGCTTGCCGCTGTCGAAGGCGCCGGCCGCCTGGGCCCGGTCGTCACGCATGTACCAGTTGCCGCGTGCGTCCAGGCCCAGCCAGCCGTAGCAGTCCGGCACGTTGGGCCATTTGGCCATCGCCTGACGGACGATGTCATCCATGCGCCGGCTCCTGTGCCCCCGCTGCCTGCAGCAGCCAGCGACCCACGGCTTCGGGCATGGTCCGCACATGGCCGGGCCAGCGTCCGCCGGGGAATCCCACGTGCCCCCCGTGCTTGGGCTGCCACAGCGTCACGTGCTTGCCCGCATCGCTGTGCTTCGGCAGGCTCTGGGCCGGCACAAAAGGATCGTTGCGCGCATTGAGCGCCAGCGCCGGGATGCGGATGCGCGCCAGGTGAGGTTTGGCCGAGGCGCGGGCCCAGTAGTCGTCGGTGTTCCTGAAGCCGTGCAGGGGCGCAGTGAAGATGTTGTCGAATTCATAGAGATCACGCGCGTGCAGCAGGGCGTTGCGGTCGAACAGGCCCGGGTGCTGCGCCCACTTGGCCAGGGCCTTGGGCTTCATGGTCTTGAGGAACATGCGCGTGTAGACCTGCCGGTTGAAGCCACGGCCGATGGCATGGCCACCGGCAGCCAGGTCCAGCGGCGAACACACCGCGGCGACGGCATCGACCACCTTGGACGCCTCGTCCTCCAACTCACCCGCCCAACGCAGCAGGGCATTGCCGCCCAGCGAGATGCCCACGGCCACGATGCGACCCGTGTGCTGCGTGCGCAAGCGCCGCAGGATCCAGTCGATCTCCGGCCAGTCGCCTGAGTGGTAGGCGCGCGGCGCGCGGTTGAGCTCGCCGCTGCAGCCGCGAAAGTGCGGCACGGCATAGGCCAGGCCGCGCTCACGCGCGAAACCGGCAAAGGCCAAGGCGTACTGGCTCTGTGTCGAGCCTTCGAGCCCATGGAAGAGCACGAGCAGGGTTTCGGCATCTGCGCGGTCCAGCCAGTCCACGTCGATGAAATCGCCGTCGGGCGTGTCCCAGCGCTCGCGTCGGAACTGCGGGGCAGGCCCATGCACACGCTGCGCGTAGAGCGCGGCCCAGATGGTCTGCAGATGGCCGCCAGGCAGCCAGAGGGGGGCGGTGTAGTTCATCATCGGATTCCGGCGCTTATTGTCCTCCAGCCCGCTCGTATTGCCCGTCCCCGATGTATTCTTGCGCCACCGCCATGGAGATTCCAAGATGCTGCGCTGGCCCCTGCTGATCCTCATTGCCGCTTTGCTGAGTGGTTGCGGCCAACAGGAATTCAGGCAGCTCGAAGCCGAGCGCCAGGCGGCCTGGCAAAGCCTGCAGACTCTGCAGGCACAGCGTGCGGCGCTCGCACTGAACCTGCTGGCCAGCACGCGCGCCCTGCCCTCCCTGCCCGTGGCCGACTTCACGCGGCTGGAACGCGCCCGTCGCCTGACCCTGGATCTGCCGGCCAGTAGCAACGCCGATGATCTGCTCGCCCTGCAGCGCGCGCTTCAAGCCCAGCTTGAGTTGACGCAGGCCCTGGCACCGGTGCTGGCGCAGGCACGACTGCAGCCCGGCCTTCTGCCGCTGGCCCAGCAGTTCGAGGCTCTGCACAACCGCATGCGTGTTGCGCAGCAGCGCTACCAGCTGGCCACGCAGCGCCACAACCAGCTGCTCGCCAGCTTTCCGTCCAGTCTGACCGCCCGGGTGCAGGGCTTGCAGCCGCGCGCCCTGCTGCCCGACCTGCCCTGAGACAAAGAAAAAGGCCCCGCGCATTGCTGCCGGGGCCCTGACACATGCCGCCGCAGCGGCATGGGAAACATCACTTCTTCTTGAGGTACTTGCGCAGAGCGGCGATCTCGGCCGCGGCAATCGCGAGTTCGGACTGGGCCTTGGCCAGGTCCAGGTCGCTCTTGGCGTTCTTGAGCGCTTCCTCGGCCGCCAGCTTGGCCTCGTTGGCCTTCTCCTCGTCCAGGTCCTTGCCGCGCACGGCGGTGTCGGACAGGACGGTGACGCAGTCGGGCTGCACTTCGAGGATGCCGCCAGCAACGAAGACGAACTCTTCCTTGCCGTCAGCCAGCTCGATGCGCACCGAACCGGGCTTGACGCGCGTGATCAGCGGGGTGTGGCGCGGGTAGATGCCGAGTTCGCCGGCTTCACCGGGCAACGCGACAAAACGCGCTTCGCCCGAGAAGATGGACTCTTCGGCACTGACCACATCGACGTGGATGGTGTTCATCGTTTAGCTCCGTTCCGGACGCCGATCAGACCTTCTTGGCCTTCTCGAAGGCTTCGTCGATGGTGCCGACCATGTAGAAGGCCTGCTCGGGCAGGTGATCGCACTCACCGGCCACGATCATCTTGAAGCCGCGGATGGTCTCGGCCAGGGGCACGTACTTGCCCGGGGCGCCGGTGAACACTTCGGCCACGTGGAAGGGCTGCGACAGGAAACGCTGGATCTTG
>CAMLNH010000015.1 GCA_946481355.1 uncultured Curvibacter sp. | reverse complement strand
GGTTGGAGGTCTGGAGCCGGATGCGGATGTCACCCCCGCCGCTGTCGTAGGCGTTGAGCACATAGCTGTTGCTGCCCGGCGCGATGGCATAGCTGATGTCAGCCGAGAGCAGCAGACGCGGCTCGACCGCCTCCATGGAAAACGGCGCGCGTTTGTGAGGCGCGCGCCGTGTATGGCGAGGTTTGTGAGGTGTGAGGCCCGGAGCCGCGGTAGACCGGCCAAAGGCCTGATGCAGCATACGCGTGAGCCGCGTAGGCACCAGACGGGAAAGCGCGCGCAGAGACTGCAACATGGCTCCTCCTTCGAGGGCAGAGCAGTGCGCTCCCCTACCGACCGGAAACGATCTGGTAGAAACAAGAGATACGAACTGTTACCCCCAACTTCGCGCGATTATTTGAAGAAGAATGTGACAGCACAAGCGTTTGCAGGGCTGCGCGCGAATGGATCTGGAGGCAACTGACGAACGGTAAGAGCGCCTGTCCTTATCCTCATATTTCCGTATACGCATTGAGTCGGGCACATGTAACTAAATGTGTAAAAGATTTACGAGTTGTTAAAAACTGTGAGGAATACACATGCCAAACACAGCCTCAGACCTTCTGCTCCAGAGAGCCCTGGCCCTGGGCCTGCCCTTCGGTCAGGAGCTGTCGTTCAAGCTGCGACCCGGTCAATTGCTTGATGACCGGCTGCTGCTCGGCTGGCAGGTGCGTGATTTCCCCGTCGCGCATTTCATCGACTGGCTGCAACAGACCCAGGACCTGCCCCAGCCCGCCGCCGATACGTTGCGCGAGCGTGCAAGCGTTGCGAGCACCGTGGGGCTCAGTGTCGAGGCCGGCGAAGGCCGGGTGCTCTTCAAGGCCTATCTGGAATTCTGGGAGCCCATCCGCGCCAGCATGCAGGCCGGCACGCTGGGCCCGGAGCCTGCACTGCTGCACTACGGCATCAAATGGCAGGCCGGTACCCAGACCTACGCGCAGGCCGAATACCATCTGCACCCCCAGTGGACGGCCTACGCCATCGTCCAGCGCATCCAGACCCTGCATCCGCCGGGCCGGCACAGCCTGGCGCTCGGCACGGCCAATGCCCTGGTGCAGCGCGGCAGCGCACGCGCACCACGCGCGCCCATGCTCTACCTGGAAGCGCAGGAGGCCGGCAGCGCGCGCCACTCCTGTGACATCAACCTCTACCAGACGGGCTTGCGACTGGTCGACGTGGCCGGCCTGCTGCGCCAGCTCGGTCAGAGCCTGACGGTGCCCACCGGGACACTGGAGACGCTGCTGCAAGAGCACGCCGAACTGCCGCTGGGCCATGTGGCGGCCGGCATCGACCGCCATGGACAGGACTTCCTCAGCCTCTACCTGGGCGTGCGCGCACTCGACGCCTGAAGCGCGTTCAGCGCGGGGCCTTGCCCGCGGCAGCCAGAAAGCGCTGGCGATCCTCGGCCTTGTCGATCTGCTGGGCCAGGGCCTGCAGCAGCGCGTTCCAGGCCTGGTGCCTGGCTGCTTCGCGCCGCACCAGGGTGCGGGCCAGCGGGCCGATGTGCTGGCTCAGCGCACGCTCCAGCACTTCCAGCTGGGCCGGTTCGAAGTTCGGCACGCCGCTGGCGGGGCCGCGACCCGAAACCGGGACCGTACGCGAGCCGCGCGCACCGGGCGCCGCCCCCGGCGGCTGCGTGGTCAGCGGCTGGGTTAAAGGCTGGCTCAGCGGCTGGCTGCGCACCGACATGCTGTGACGCCCCTGGATGAAGGCTTCGCGTGCGGCCGCATCCTGGATGGAAACCGCGAGCAGTTCGCGCAGGCCTTGCGCATCTCTCGCACGGCCCAGGGTCTTCTTCATGAGCACCTGGGCCAGCGGACCGATGGCGCGCGTGAGTTCGGCCTCGATGCCCTGCACTTCCTCGGCCGGGATCGATGGCAGGTCGGCCGTCAGCAGCGTGGTGGCCTCGTCGTTGACCGTTGCGCGCGCGCCCGGCTGGTCGAGCAGGCGGTAGATCTCGTGGGCCCGTTGATGCTTGTCGTAGCGCTCGCCAAGGAATTCGAACAGACCGTCGGCACCGTCGCTGATGCGGGAGATCACGTCGAAGTAGGCGCGCGAGACCATGATCTGGTTGGCGCTGGAGAAATCCATGATGCGCTGCGCGACGTTGATGCCATCGCCCACCACGTTGACGCGGTCGTTGATGTCCTTGAGCATGCGCACCGGCCCCAGGTGCAGGCCCACGCGCAGCGAGAGCTTCTCGTTGTACTTGTGGCGCAGCAGATCGCGCAGCAGCCGGGCCGAGACCAGTGCCTCCTCCGGGTCACCCAGGAAGCAGATCGCCGCGCCGTCGCCCGTATCGAGCATGATGCGCGAGGATGCGTCCACCCCGTCGATGGCCTTGGCGATAAGTTCGTTGAACAGGGTCTTGAGCGCCACCTGCTGGTCCACGCTGCGCTTGGAATAAGCCACGAGGTCCAGGAACATGATGGTGCCCAGCACGTTCTTGCGCGTTGTGTCCTCGCCCGGGCGCGAAGCGCTGCGCGGCACCTCCATCACCTGGGTCTGCAGCTGGGTGCGCAGCTGCGTGGCCACTTCGGTTGCCTCGCCACCACGCTCGCGCGCCGCTTCGCGCAAGGCATCGCGCAGGGCAGCCACGTCCTGCGGTCGGTCCTTCTCGTTGGGCTGCAGGGCCCAGTCGATGGCCCGCAGCAAGCCTTCACCGAAAGCCGCTCGGCTGGCCACGTCCACCGCCTTGGGCATGCTGTCCTCGCGCACGCGCGAGGCGGCCTCCAGCGGCTTGCGCCCGGTGGCCAGCCAGTACAGCACGGCGCCCAGCGAATAGAGATCCGTCCACGGCCCCTGGTTGCCGCGGCTGTGGTACTGCTCGAAAGGTGCAAAGCCCGGGCTCACGATGTTCGTCATATCGTGTTCCTGGCTCACGCGGCGCGCAGCGCCGAAGTCCAGCAGCACGGGACTGCCGTCGGCGCGGATGTAGATGTTGTCGGGCTTGATGTCGCGGTGCAGGAAATTGAGCTTGTGCACCGCCTCCAGCCCATCAAGCAGCGGAAAGACCAGGCGCAGCAGCGCGGCCTGGTCCAGGCCCGGTTGGCGCGACACCCAGTTCTTGAGCGGGTCGCCGGACTCGTAGTCCATCACGATGTAGGCCGTGCCATTTTCCTTGAAGTAGCGCAACACGCGCACGATGTTCGGGTGGCGGAAGGATGCCAGTGCACGCGCCTCGTCCACGAAGCGCTCCAGCCCCCAGTCAAAGCGCTCCGAACCGTCTTCCGAACGCACGCGCACCGAGTTGTCGCTGCCGCGCACCGCCACATTGGCCGGGAAATATTCCTTGATGGCCACGGGCAGCTGCAGGTTGGCGTCCTGCGCCAGGTAGGTGATGCCGAAGCCGCCGCCGCCAAGCACGCGCTCGATGCGGTATTCGTAGATGGCCTGGCCCGGCGCCAGTGCCGCCATGTCAGGAGCAGGCGCGCGACCGGCCTCCTCGCCCGCGCTCACGCGGCCCCTCCTGCTTGCGGGTTGGCCTGCACGGTGCTCATTCGCCGCGATCGATCATCTGCATGGCCTTGTCCAGGCTGCGACGCATGCGGTTGAAGGCACCGCCGAGCACGGCCACCTCGTCCTTGCCGCGCTCGGAGAACTCGGGCACATCGAAGTCGCCCGTGCTCACCTGGTCCGCGGCTTGCGCCATGCGACGGATGGGCCGCACGATGAGCCAGCTGAGCATCAGGTTGAGCACGATGAAGACCATGAGGAAGACACCGGCCAGCGAGAGCAGAAAGGTCTTGAGCGCGCGGTCGGCGTTCTGCACCGGGATGTCCATGGGCACGGTCACCACCTGGGCACCGATGATCTCGTTGTGCTTCCAGCCGAAGCCATTGGCCTCGCCGTAGATCTTCAGCATGCTCGGCGGCGCAGCGTCCGGCACGCTGTGGCAGCTCAGGCAGGCGGCATTGGTGATCTGGATGGGCTTGGCGATGTAGAGCACGCGGCCCGTGGCGGCCAGGCGCTCGGAAATCACCTCGGTGGTCTGCGCATCGTTGCGGAACTGGTGCACGATGTCGGCTTCCCAGTCCGTGGTGCGGTCGCGCGGATTGGTCGGGTTCAGCGTGGCTTCCTTGTAGCTGTAGCCCGGGTACTTCTTCTGCACCGAGTGCAGGGTCTCGGTGGCGGCATAGGCCGGCACGGTCTGCGGCAGGAAGACCTCGGCCAGCATCGGGTCCAGGTGGGGCTTGACCTGGTCCACCGTGTAGCTGCGCACGGCCAGTGCGGCCTCCATCATGAGGCGCGCATTACGCACCACTTCGTCGCGCGCATTGTCCTGCAGCAGCTGGCGCGAAATCAGGCCCGCCGAAGCGAAGCCGATCAGAAAAACCGCCACCAGCACCAGATTGAATTTGAGTCTCAGGCCCATGGAACCCCCACCGGTATCAAGACGCCGCACCCGTCGCGCGACCGAACGTGCAAGTGTAGCGGCGCTGTGGGCCCCCCCGATCGCAGCGGCTGTCACGCAGAGGTCTGCACCCCGGTGTTGATAGACTCAGCCGCTTATGTCCACCCTGGCCGATCTCGCCTCCCACACGCCCATGATGCAGCAGTACCTCGGCCTCAAGGCCGGGTACCCCGACACGCTGCTCTTCTATCGCATGGGCGACTTCTACGAGCTCTTCTACGCCGATGCCGAGAAGGCCGCGCGCCTGCTCGACATCACGCTCACGCAGCGCGGCCAGTCCGGCGGCCAGCCCGTGGTCATGGCCGGCGTGCCTTTCCATTCGGTCGAGACCTATCTCGCGCGGCTCATCAAGCTCGGCGAATCGGTGGCCATCTGTGAACAGGTGGGCGACGTCGCCACGTCCAAGGGGCCGGTCGAGCGCAAGGTGGTGCGCGTGGTCACGCCGGGCACACTGACCGACAGCGCCCTGCTCAATGAAAAGAGCGAATCCCTGCTGCTGGCCGTGCACCAGGGCCCGCGCAACAGCGTAGGTCTGGCCTGGCTCAGCGTCACACAGGGCGAAGTGCAGCTGGCCGAATGCAGTCCCGACGAGCTGCCCGAATGGCTGGCACGCATCGCTCCGGGCGAGCTGCTCTACAGCGCAGGCTGCACGCCGGTCTTCGAACAACGCCTGCAAGGCATCAGGCAAAACACCGGCCTCACACTTGCGCTGCGACCCGAATGGCAGTTCGACAGTGCCCTGGGTCAGACCAAACTGCAGGAGCTGCTCAAGGCCGCCAGCCTGGCCGCCTGGGGCGCCACCGACCTGCCCCAGGCCCATGCCGCCGCCGCTGCCCTGCTGGCCTACGCCGAGCACACCCAGGGTCGCGCACTGAGCCATGTGCACAACCTGCGCGTGCAGCGCAAGGACCAGCTCATCCACCTGCCGCAGACCACGCGCCGCAACCTCGAACTCGTGCAGACCCTGCGCGGCGAGGAGAGCCCCACGCTGTTCTCCCTGCTCGACACCTGCATGACCGGCATGGGCAGCCGCCTGCTCAAGAGCTGGCTGCTCGAACCCACGCGCGACCGTGGCCCGGCCCAGCTGCGGCTGGACGCCATCACCGCCCTGCGTGCCGGCCCCTGGACCAGGTTGCGCGAGCAGCTCAAGGGCTGCAGCGACGTGGAGCGCATCACGGCGCGCATCGCCCTGCGCCAGGTGCGCCCGCGCGAACTCGTGGCCCTGCAGCAGACGCTACAAAAAACAGAGCAGCTGGCACCCGTGCTGGAGGGCCAGACGGGACTGCTGGGCCAGATCGCCGGGCAGTTGCTGCCACCCGCGGGCTGCGCCGAGCTGCTGGCGCGCGCCGTCCTGCCCGAGCCCGCCGCGCTGGTGCGCGACGGCGGCGTGATCAACCACGGCCATGATGCCGAGCTCGACGAGCTGCGCGCCATCCAGACCAACTGCGACGGTTTCCTGCTCGAACTGGAAGGGCGCGAACGCGCGCGCAGCGGCATTGCCAACCTGCGTGTGCAGTACAACAAGGTGCACGGCTTCTACATCGAGGTCACGAGCAGCAACCTGGACCGCGTGCCCGAGGACTACCGCCGCCGCCAGACCCTCAAGAACGCCGAGCGTTTCATCACGCCCGAGCTCAAGGCCTTCGAGGACAAGGCGCTCTCGGCACAGGAGCGCGCACTGGCGCGCGAGAAGTGGCTCTACGAACAGCTGCTGGACCAGCTCGAACCCCACATCCCCGCGCTCACGCGCACGGCCAAGGCGCTGGCCACGCTGGACGTGCTGTGCACGCTGACCGAACGCTCGCTGACGCTGGACTGGTGCGCGCCGACCTTCACCACCGAGCCCTGCATCGAGATCACGGCCGGCCGCCACCCCGTGGTGCAGGCCCGCCTGGCCGAGACCAGTTCCGGCGCCTTCATCGCCAACGACACCCGCCTCGGGCTCAAGCAGCGCATGCAGATCATCACCGGCCCGAACATGGGCGGTAAATCCACCTACATGCGCCAGGTCGCCCTCATCGTGCTGCTGGCCTCCATGGGCAGCTATGTGCCGGCCTCCGCCTGCCGCCTCGGCCCCATCGACGCCATCCACACGCGCATCGGCGCCGCCGACGACCTGGCCAATGCCCAGTCCACCTTCATGCTGGAGATGACCGAGGCCGCTCAGATCCTGCACGCGGCCACGCCGCAGTCACTCGTGCTCATGGACGAGATCGGCCGCGGCACCTCCACCTTCGACGGCTTGGCCCTGGCCGGTGCCATCGCCTCCCAGCTGCATGACAAGACCCAGGCCTACACGCTGTTTGCCACGCACTACTTCGAGCTCACCGCCTTCCCGGCCAGGCACCACGCTGCGGTGAACGTGCACGTCAGCGCCACCGAATCGGGCCACGACATCGTCTTCCTGCACGAGATCCAGAGCGGCCCGGCCAGCCGCAGCTACGGCATACAGGTCGCGCGCCTGGCCGGCATGCCCGCGGCCGTGGTCAACCACGCACGCCATGCGCTCGAAGCGCTTGAAGACTCCGCCAGCCAGACCCAGGCGCAGGTCGACCTGTTCGCGCCGCCGCCGGTCGTCGAGTCCGCCCGCCCCAGCGCCGTCGAGGTGCAACTCGCCGAGATCGACCCCGACGCGCTGAGCCCGCGCGATGCGCTCGATGCGCTGTACGCGCTCAAGAAACTGGCGGCAAAATCCTGATCCGTATGACCAGCTCCCTGCCCCCCATCATCTTCTCGCACGGCAACAGCTTTCCGGCCAGCACCTACCGCAAGCTCTTCACCGACTTGCGCCGACGCGGCTTCCGGGTCAAGGCGGTGGAGAAATACGGCCACGACGAACGCTACCCCGTCACGAGCAACTGGCCGCACCTGGTGCAGCAGCTGGCCGACTTTGCCAATGCCGAGCAGCAGAAGACGGGCGAGCCCGCCTTCCTCGTCGGCCACTCGTTGGGCGGCTTCCTCAGCCTCATGGCTGCCGCGCGCCATCCGGAACTGGCCTGTGGCGTGTTGCTGATCGATTCACCCATCCTCGGCGGCTGGCGCGCCGCCAGCGTCAAGGTGGCCAAACGCACACAGATCATCAGCGCCGTCTCACCAGGCGCGGTCAGCAAGGCGCGCCGCAACAGCTGGCCCGACGCCGATGCCGCCTTCGAACACCTGCGCCACAAGAAAGCCTTCATGCACTGGGACGAGCAGGTGCTGCGCGACTATGTGGACCACGGCATGCACGACGAGGACGGCAAGCGCGTGCTGAGTTTCACGCGCGAGGTCGAGACCGCTATCTACAACACCATTCCCCACCACCTGGACGGCCTGCTCAAACGCCACCCGCTCAAATGCCCGGCCGCCTTCATCGGCGGGCGGCATTCGGTGGAGATGAAACAGGTGGGCATGGCCATGACAGAGAAGGTCACCAAGGGCCGCATCACCATGCTCGACGGCTCGCACCTCTTTCCCATGGAGCAGCCCATCGCCACGGCCGCAGCCGTCGAGGCCTCGCTGCTCAACCTGCAGCGCGTGCGCGAGCTCAAGACCGCCGGCTGACCCGGCAGCAGCTCAGCGCAGACCCAGTGCGCTGCGTACAGCCGACTCGATGCGCTCGGGCTTGGTCACCGGCGCAAAGCGCTTGATGGGCTGGCCGTCACGACCCACGAGGAACTTGGTGAAGTTCCAACGCACCTTGGCGCCGAACCATCCTGGAAGCTTCGATTTCAGCCACTGGAACACCGGGTGCGTCTGCGAGCCGTTGACCTCCACCTTGGCAAACATGGGAAAGGTCACGCCGTAGTTGATCTGGCAGGTCTGCGCGATCTGCTCGGCCCCGCCCGGCTCCTGGCCGCCGAACTGGTTGCAGGGGAAGCCCAGGATCACCAGGCCCTGGTCCTTGTACTTCTGGTACAGCGTCTCGAGGCCCGTGTACTGCGGCGTGAAGCCGCAATGGCTGGCGGTGTTCACCACCAGCACCACCTTGTCCTTGTACTGCCCCAGGTCCACGGGCTTGCCGCCCAGGCTCTCGGCACTCAGCTGATGGAAATCACTCATGATCTGCTCCTTGCCTTGTTTGCTATCGAATCAATAGCTTGCGTTCAACCCCGCCAGTCCACCACCCCGCTCCAGGCCGTGGCCAGCACCACGATGCCGAAGACGATACGGTACCAGGCGAAGCCGTTGAAGCTGTGCGTGGAGATGAAGCGCAGCAGCCAGCGCACGCAGAGCCAGGCGCTGACGAAAGAGAAGAACAGGCCCACGCCGAACATGGGCAGATCGGCCATCGAGAGCAGCGCGCGCTCCTTGTAGAGGCTGTAGGCGCCGGCGCCGATCAGCGTGGGGATGGCCAGGTAGAAGGAGAAGTCGGTGGCGGCCTTGCGCGACAGGCCCAGCAGCATGCCGCCGATGATGGTGGCGCCGCTGCGGCTGGTGCCCGGGATCATGGCCAGGCACTGCACCAGGCCCAGCTTGAGTGCGTCCTGCCAGCCCATCTGGTCCACGTCATGGATGCGCGGCGCGGTCTCGGCGCGCGCCTGCCGCTTCTCGGCCCAGAGGATGATGAAGCCGCCGATGATGAAGGTCGTGGCCACCACCTCGGCCGTGAACAGATGCGCCTTGATGGCCTTGCCCGCCAGCAGGCCCAGCACCACGGCCGGAAAGAAGGCGATCAGCACATTGAGCGCAAAACGCTGCGCCTGCCGCTCGCTGGGCAGGGCCACCACGGTGTCGCGGATCTTCTGCCAGTAGACCAGGATCACCGCCAGGATGGCGCCGGTCTGGATGGCGATGTCGAAGACCTTGGCCTTCTCGTCATGAAAACCCAGCAGCGTGCCGGCCAGGATCAGGTGGCCGGTGCTGGAGATGGGCAGGAATTCGGTCAGGCCTTCGACGATGCCCATGAGGGCGGCCTTGATCAGCAGGGTGAGATCCACGGAGACTCCAATGAAGACCGTGGATTATCACCCGGCCTCCCTCAGATCTGCACCCGCGTCCCGAGCTCGATCACGCAGTTGTTGGGCAGGCGGAAATAGTCCGCCACATTGCCGGCATTACGCGACATCCAGGTGAACAGGACTTCGCGCCAGCGCGCCATGCCCCGGCCTCGCGTGGGCACCACGATCTCGCGGCTCAGGAAGTAGGAGGTCTCGAAGAGGTTGATGGGCAGGCCCCGGTCCTGGCACAGCTCCAGCGCCTTGGGAATGTCCGGCTGGTCCTGGAAGCCGTAGTTGACCTGCACTTTCCAGAACCCCGACACCAGGGGCGTCACCTGGACGCGCTCAGCCTCCGGCACCCAGGGTACATCGTGAAAGACCGCGGTGAGGATGACGTTGTGCTCGTGCAGAACCGCGTTGTGCTTGAGGTTGTGCATCAGGGCCTGGGGCACGGTGTCCGGGTTGGCCACGGTGTAGACCGCCGTGCGCGGCACGCGTTGCACACGCTCGGTCGAGAGACCGCGGATGAAGGACAGCAGCTCCGGATCCCCCTCGCGGATGTTATCCAGCAGCAGTTCACGCCCGCGCCGCCAGGTGGCCATCACGGCAAAGATCAGCACGCCAGCTGCCAGCGGAAACCAGCCGCCGTCGAGGAACTTGAGCATGCAGGCCACCACCAGCATGGCGTCGAGCAGGAGGAAGCAGCCCGTCGCGGCCAGGGCCAGCGGCAGGGGATAGCGCCAGGCATGGCGGATGACGAAGAAGGTCAGCACCGTGGTGATCAGCATGGTCAGCGTCACGGCGATGCCGTAGGCCGAGGCCAGCGCCGACGAGCTGCCAAAGCCCAGCACGGCCGCCAGCACGGCCAGCAGCAGCAGCCAGTTGACCTCGGGCATGTAGATCTGCCCTGCCTCCTTGCTCGAGGTGTAGAGCACCTGCAGGCGTGGCAACAGACCCAGCTGCATAGCCTGCTTGGTCATGGAGTAGGCGCCCGAGATCACGGCCTGCGAGGCGATCACTGTGGCCAGCGTGGCCAGCACCACGGCCGGGATCAGCCAGGCGACGGGAAACAGGTGGTAGAAAGGGTGGACCAGCGCCGCGGGGTCACGCATCAGCAAGGCACCCTGCCCCATGTAGTTCAGCGCCAGTGCCGGCAGCACCAGGCCGGTCCAGGCCAGCTGGATGGGCCGCTTGCCGAAGTGGCCCATGTCGGCGTACAGCGCCTCGGCCCCGGTCACAGCCAGCACGATGGCGCCCAACGCCACGAACATGTGCCAGCCCTGCGCCCGCAGGAAGGCCAGTGCCTCCAGCGGATTGAGCGCCGCGAGGATGCCTGGCTCCTGCACGATCTGCAGCACACCGGTCAGCGCCAGCACGCTGAACCACAGCAGGATGATGGGACCGAAGAGCCGCCCCACCAGACCCGTGCCATAGCGCTGCACGGCGAACAGGGTCACCAGCACCGCCACAGAGATGGGCAGCACATAGGGCTTGAGCAGCGGTGTCACCACCTCCAGCCCCTCCACCGCACTCAGCACCGAGATGGCCGGCGTGATCACACTGTCGCCATAGAACAGCGCCGCCCCGGCCACACCGGTCAGCAGCAGTGCCACGCGCCGCTGGCGTGTCTTGCCAGCCGCCTGCGCGGCCAGTGCGGTGAGCGCCATGATGCCGCCCTCGCCACGGTTGCCCGCGCGCAGGATCAGCAGCACGTACTTGAGCGTGACAACCAGCATCAGCCCCCAGAAGATGGTGGAGGTCGCTCCGATCAGATGCGCCTCGTCCAGCGGGATGCCCGTGTGCGGACTGAAGATCTCCTTCATGGTGTAGAGCGGGCTGGTGCCGATATCGCCATACACCACGCCGAGTGCGCCCAGAGTCAGGGCGGCCAGGCCTTCGCGGCCATGGGTTTGTGTGTTCATGGTCATCCATGCAAAAAGAACAGGGATGCCACTGTCGCCCCGCGGGCATCAGGAACGCATATGGACGCTACCGGCTGCCGCTGGGCGGCAAGGTCCTACTCTGCGGCCAGGCGGTAGCCCACGCCGGTCTCGGTCAGCAGATGGCGCGGCTCGGCCGGGTTGCGTTCGATCTTGGCGCGCAGCTGGGCCATGTAGAGGCGCAGGTAGTGCGTGTGCTCGGTGTATTCGGGGCCCCAGACCTCGGCCAGCAGCTGGCGGTGCGTCAGCACCCGGCCTGCACTGCGCACCAGGCAGGCGAGCAACTCGTACTCCGTGGGGGTGAGGTGCACGGGCTCGCCCGCACACGTCACGCTGCGCGTGCCCAGGTCCACGCGCAGATCGTCCAGCGCATGGGTGGTCACCGCCGGGGCCAGCGCCGTGCCGCGATGGCGCAGGGCCACGCGCATGCGCGCCAGCAGCTCGGCCACACTGAAGGGCTTGCTCAGGTAGTCGTCGGCGCCGGCATCGAGCAGGGCGATCTTCTGCGCCTCCTGGTGCCGTGCCGAAATCACCACGATGGGCAGGCTGGACAGCCTGCGCACCTCCTGCACGAGCTGCAGACCTTCGCCGTCGGGCAGGCCCAGGTCGAGCACGATGAGCGCGGGTGGGCTGTGCTGCACAAGCGCCTGGGCCTCGCTGAGCGACACCGCAGTCTGTACTTCGAAACCTTCGAGCGCCAGTGCGGACTGCACCAGCGCGCGGATCTCCCTGTCGTCTTCTACAACCAGCACGCGCAGGCTCATGACACAGGCTCCGGCGTGGCGGGTTGTACCTCGATGGGCAGGCGCAGGCAGAAGCTGCTGCCCCCGCCCTCGCGCGCATGCCACAGCAGCTGTGCGCCGTGCGCGCGGGCGATGGCACGGCACACGGCCAGCCCCAGGCCCGTGCCGCGCCGACCCGAACGGTCACCGCGCACATAGGGCTGGAAGACCGTCTCGCGCTCGGCTTCGGGGATGCCCGGACCGCGGTCGTTCACACAGAGCTCCAGCATCTCGCCCTGCCGCGCCACCACCAGCTCCACCTCGCCCTCGCTGTACTTGAGCGCGTTGTCCAGCAGATTGCTCAGCAGCTGGGCCAGCAGCACGGCGTCGGCACGCAGCAGGGGCAGCCCCTCGGGCACCTGCGAACGAATGCGTCGCGCCGGGTCGTGCTGGCGCACCCGCGCCAGCACCGCACCGACGATCTCCTCCAGCGACTCCCAGTTGAGCTGCAGCGTCTGCCCCGGCTCGCTCAGACGCAGCAGTTGCAAGGTGTTGTCGCTCATGCTGCTCAGGTAGTCCGCCTCGTTCACGATGCCCTGGAGCAGCCGCGCCTGCGCCGCGGCGTCCAGGCGCTCGCGCTGCATCTGCAGCGATGAAGCCGCCGCCACGATGGCTGCCAGCGGCGTGCGCAGATCATGCGAGATCGCCGCCAGAAAGGTGCTCTGCATCTGCTGACGATCAGCCTCATGCTGCGCCGCGTGCATGGCCTGGCCCAGGCGCAGGCGCTCCAGGGCCTGGGCCAGCAGGGCACACAGGGCCTGCGCGTGCTCTCGACCAGCTTCGTCGCCGGCCCGGGCCGGGCGCACGCAGGCCGCACCGTCACTGGCCAGAGGCAGGTACCAGGCATCCAGGCCAGGCCAGCGTCCGGTGCCCGGCCCGAGCACGGCGCGCTCCTTCATGCTGCTGCGCAGGCCGTCGCGCACCATGGGCACCAGCTCGATGGCGGCAACAGGCTCGCCACGCGCGTCGGCCAGCAACAGCAGGTTCGGCCCGCTGAAAGCGGCATCCAGCGCCGCCTGCCCGAGGCGCTGCACCTCCTGCGCTGAGTCGGCCGCGGCCAGCTCGCCAGCCAGGGTCTGCAGTTGCCGCGCCCGCCATTCGTTGAGACGCGCAGTCTCGGTCTCGCGCCGCAGGCCCGTGGCCAGCCGGCTGATCACCAGCGCCACGATCAGCATCACGCCCAGCGCGATCAGGTGCTCGCGGTTGTCGACCTCGAAGGTCCAGCGCGGGGGGATGAAAAAGAAATTGAGCGCGATGACGGCAGCCACGGCACAGGCCACCGACTCCCGGGCGCTCAGGCGATAGGCCGCGATCACCACCACCAGCACATAGAGCATGGCCTGGCTGATCAGGTGCACATGCCCTTCAAGTACCAGCCCCAGCCCGGTGACGGCCGCCAGCAGCAACACTACCCAGACCCAGCGCATGGCAGAAGGCGACGCAGCAGATCCTGTCGATGTCATGGCAGCAGCGTAGCAAATCCCGTATCAGGAAGGCATATGGAACGCCGCCCTCAACGTCGTCCGCGGAGCAAGGGAATATAGGCCTCGCTGTCCGACACCGTGTTGTGGTCACGGCCGGGGAGGATCTCCAGCCGGGCCACTCCGGCCGGGAAGTGCGTGAGCAGAGCCCGTGTGCTGGCCAGCGGAATCACCTCGTCATGCTCAGCCGCGATCAGCAGCGTGGGGGCAGACACCTGTGCGGCATAGCGCCAGGACTCGAACTTGTCCTTCAGCAGCCAGCGCACCGGAAACACACGAAAGCGCTGCGCGGCCAGTTCCTGAATGCTGTCGTAGGGCGTGACCAGCACCAGCCGGTTCACCGGCCGCTGGCTGGCCAGGTAGACGGCCACACCACTGCCCAGGCTGCGCCCGACCACCGTGATCTCAGGCTGCGATGGGCGCACGCGTCCGTACAGCGCCAGCGCATCGGCAAACAGCGTCGCTTCCGTCGGCCGGCCCGCGCTGCTGCCATAGCCACGGTAATGCAGCAGGTAGAGGCTGTGCGTTGGAAACGCCTCGACCAGCGTGGGCAGGTTCCAGGACACGTCTTCGGCATTGCCGCCGAAATAGATCAGCGCCTGGGCCCCGGGGCGCTGCCGCACCGTGACCAGCACCGGACCTGCCTCGGTCGGCAGCTGCATCAGCTCGGTGCCGGGCAGGGTCGTACGCGGCTGCGGGAAATAGATCAGCGAACGCTGGAAGAAGTACAGCAGGACGTTGAGCGCCAGGTACGCCAGAACCAGGACGAAGAGGGTAGCCAGGATGTAGCGCAGCAAAGGTCTTCCTTCGACGCTGAAGATCCGGCTCATACCGGCTTGTGTTCGGTGCCCGCACCCGGCGTGAGAAAGAGCATGGTGGCGGACACCGAAGTTCGTGCCGTATGCCACACGCCCGTGGGCACCAGCACATAGGCGCCCGTCGTGTCCAGCAACACCTCCCGCTCGCCCTGCGGCTCCTGCAAGACCAGCGTGGCCGCGCCCGACAACAGCATCACCAGCTCCTCACCCGCCGGATGCCGCTCCCAGACAGCCCAGGGTTCAGAGAAGGTGTAGGCGGACATCAGCCGCCCCTGCTCCAGCTGCGGCCAGGCACCGCTGCCCAGCTCCTGCCAGAAGGTCTCCGAGACAGGCAGGGGCACTGTCGTGCCGCCGTCCTGCACATGCAGATAGGTCTGTTGGATGTCCAGGGGCAATCCTGTGCGCATGACAGCTCCTTTGCCCGATCCCGTCGGACAGCTCGACCCATTCTGCCTCACGCCCGCTGCTCAGAGCGAGAACTCTTGAGCCCCGCAATCAGCAGGCGCAGCGCGGCCTCGAATTCCTTGGCTGCTGTGCTGCTGCGGGCCGCATCGGCCGCCTCGCGCAGATGCGGAAACTGCTCGACCGGTAACGCCCTGAACCTGGCAATCGTTTCCGCCGCCGATTCCCCCGCCTTCAATGCCAGAGGCCCGGCCAACTCGGCCTGAGCTAAGCCCACGATCAGCGCCATGACGCTGCGAAATGCGATCAGCAGGACATGGCCAGAGTGACCTGCGCGCGCCAGCGGCGCCAACAGGGCTTCCGCCAGCCTCAGCGCGGCTGGTGAGCGGCTGCGACGCGTCAACATCAGTGGCACCACGTTCGGGTGCGCCCGCACTGCGCCCCAGGCCGCACGCGCAACATGGAGCAACTCCTCGTCCCAGGAGCCGCACTCGGACACGTCCCATGTCATGCTCGCAGCGACCGCTTCGACCACCAGCACATCCAGCGCCTCGCGCGTGGCCACATAGTTATAGAGCGTCATTGGCCCGGTGCCCAGCGCCTGGGCAAGCGTGCGCATAGACAGTGCTTCCAGGCCTTGCGCATCCACGATCGCCAGGGCGGTGGTCTGGAGTTGCTCGTGCGTGAACTTTGGTGGGCGTCCCATGTGAGTTGACAGAGATAGCTGGTCAGGAGTTTAATACGTACAGTGTACTTTAAAAGAATGACCATCATGAAACAGCTTCAACCTGGCGACCGGGCACCCGCCCTGCAAGCCCTCACACTCCATCACAAACCGGTTTCAGTGCCGGATCCCCAGGGGCGGCTGGTCCACCTTCAGTTTCGCCGCTTCGCCGGTTGCCCCGTCTGCAATTTCCACCTGATGACCCAGACGCGCCGACAAGCGGAGATACAGGCGGCGGGCCTCCACCAGATCGTGCTCTTTCACTCCTCCGCCGAGGAGATGCAGAAGTACCAGGCGCAGTTGCCCTTTGATTGCATCGCCGACCCCAAGAAAGAGCATTACCAACGCTGGGGTGTCGAAACATCGTGGCGCGCTCTGCTTCATCCGCGCGTGCTGATCAACGGCGCCAAGTGGGTGTTGACTCAGCGGCGCTTCTATCGCAAAGCAGAAAACGGTATCACCGGATTGCCAGCGGATTTCCTAGTCGACCCCCGGGGCGTGATTCTGGCAGCCCACTACGGCCAGCATGCCGACGATCAATGGGAAGTCGATGAGCTGCTGCGCCTTGCCGGGACAAGACACTAGGCGCTACTCGTAGCGCAGCGCCTGGATCGGCAACAGGTTCGAGGCGCGCCGCGCCGGATAGAAGCCGAAGAACACCCCCACCAGCGCCGAGAAGCCCACGGCC